>CAMPHP010000936.1 GCA_946885925.1 uncultured Litorilinea sp. | reverse complement strand
ATTGGGAGAATGGTCGCCAATCCCGGTTACCTATGCAGGGGGGGCTCGTACACTTGCCGACCTGGAACTTGTCAAAACCTGTGGCCGCGGGCGCGTCGATCTAAGCATCGGCAGCGCCTTGGACTTGTTTGGTGGCGACCTCTCGTATGAGGCGGTGGTCGCGTGGCAGCGCGCAGAGGAGGCGATATAGAACGCTCTGCGCGCAAGGCTGTTCTGTGCTACACGCCTACTATGCGCCTAGCGGTATAGCTTGTGTTTGTTGATGTAGGATTCCACCAGCCGAGGCACTTGGTGGCGGATCGGTTGGCCCAGCCGTACCCGCTGTTGGATCTGGTGGCTGGCAATCTCCAATTCGGGCATGTCGAGGATAATGACGCGCTCGCGCAACCCAGGCAGCGCGCGCTCAAGCTGCTCCCAATCCAGCGTTACATCGTGACGGCTCAAGGCTACTAATGTACAGTTTTCCACCAACCAGGCAGCTTCACGCCAGGTAGGTAGATCGCGCAGGCTGTCCATGCCCATGAGGAAGTAGAGCTTGGCACTGGGGCCTACCTGTTTGCGCATGTGCCTGACCATATCCGCTGTGTAATGCGGGCCGGGCCGGTCGGCGTCAATGCGGCTAACTTCCATGTACTCAATATCGGCAGTTGCCAATTCGCACATAATGAGGCGATGCGATATTGGCGTTAATTTGCGCTCCTGCTTGTGCGGTGGATCACCCGCAGGCACTAGATAGACACGATCGAGGGCTAGTTGAAAATGGACTTCTTCAGCCAGGATTAGATGGCCGATGTGGATGGGATCAAAGGTGCCACCAAAGATGCCAATGCGCTGGTCGTCACAATTCTGTTGAGCATTTGCATGAGCACCTTGTTCAGAAGGAGTTACGGACTCGTTCACTACGGCTCGATCTTCTAGCAGCCCACGATTGGACCGGCTGGTGTTGAGTGATCCTGCTCTTCTTGTCTACTCTTTTAATTTGCTCTTTTAATTTACTCTTTTAGCCTACTCTTCTAGAGCATTATCGTAGCCCCAGACTAATTCCACCTCGCCAATTTGGACTGTATCGCCATCTTCTATCCCTGCTTCGCGCAAAGCATCGGTGATCCCCATCGCACGTAGAATCCGTTGGAAGCGCATGGAGGCTTCGTAGTAATCCCAGTTGGTCATCTGCGCCGCGCGCTCAATCGCAATCCCTGTTACCTGCCATTGGCCGTCATCAAGCCGGTGAATTTCAAAAGCCTTTTCGTCAACGGACGCTGCCAATACTTCGGCCTCGTCAAACGTTTCTTCTTCGACCACGGGCAACGCATCCAACATTTTTTGCACTTCATAGAGCAAGGTTTGCACGTTCTCGCCCGTTGCTGCACTAATGGCGAGGATAGGTAGTCCTTTGGCGCGTATGGCTGCCTCAAAATCGGGCCATTGCTCGCGCGCATGGGGCAGGTCCATCTTGTTAAAGACGACCAGTTGCGAGCGTTCCGCCAGTGCCGGGTTAAACAGGGTCAACTCCTGGCTAATCGCTTCAAAGTCACCCATCGGGTCTGGGCTGTCACCACTGACAAGATGGACGAGAAGGCGCGTGCGCTCGATGTGACGCAGGAAGTCAAGCCCCAACCCCACACCCGTATGCGCGCCCTCCAACAAGCCCGGAATATCGGCAAAGACAATCTGGCGATGGTTCACCTCTGCCACACCTAGCATGGGCGCAACGGTGGTGAATGGATAATCAGCGATTTTGGGCTTGGCGGCACTGATGACACTGAGTAGGGTAGACTTGCCAGCGTTGGGAATGCCGACAATGCCTACATCGGCAACCAGTTTCAATTCCAGCGTCAACCAAAGTTCTTCGCCTGCCTCGCCCTTTTCTGCAATGCGCGGCGCGCTCTGGCGCGCTGACTTGAAGGCTGTGTTGCCGCGGCCTCCGCGTCCGCCATGCGCCACCAGCACGCTTCGCCCTGGCCGCGTCAGGTCGGCAATTATCTCGCCTGTTTCGGCATTGCGAATTATCGTTCCTGGCGGAACAGGGAGAATGAGGTCAGCGCCACGGGCACCCGTTTTGTTTGCCCCACCACCATGCCCACCCCGCTCGGCGCGGTAATGGATCTGCTGCTGGTAGGACGACAAGGTGTTCTGCTCAGGATCGACAACAAAGAACACGTTGCCGCCGCGCCCACCTGAACCCCCAAAGGGTCCTCCCTTGCGGACGAATTTTTCACGGCGGAAGGCGACTACGCCATTGCCACCGTCCCCTGCTTTCACATAGATTCGCGCTTGATCGAAAAACATTTACCTATTGTAGTCGCACGCGTCCGGCTTGTCCAAAACTATCAGGGATAACTCAAGTTGCTACTTAACCTGTAGAACACCTTAACCTGTAGGACACACTGCCATTCCGTGTCTTGTCATTCCGACGCAGGAGGAATCCCGTACTGTCATCCTGTGATGAACAGTACGGTACGGTCTTCTCCAATGATTGGATTCTGCTTACGGTTGACAGAGGGTTGAGCG
>CAMPHP010000935.1 GCA_946885925.1 uncultured Litorilinea sp. | reverse complement strand
ACTAGCAATAGCACCTTACACAAGCTAGTGGTGGAACGATCAAGAGAGACACCTTCGTGAAACTAAGAACAATGTTGACAACATCGTTATAATGAAACAAAATGCATTGAATTCACCTTCCTTTCTCCGCAGTTAAGCGTACTCGTTCCCTATTTGTACCAAACTCACCTGTGTAGCCTCTAAAGATGAGCGGGATTTCACGGGTTATGCGCGTTGGGATCTATATCCGTAGTTCTGCACGAAGTCACACAGTGGTAGTCCCGTTCGCTGATCGACAAGCGGAGGCTCATGATGACAGCCGCAGCGATTGGAGAAGACGTCCGACTACATACATTCCGGCGGAGTGATCCACACGATGGGTCTACAGGCGCGCGTCTCACTAAAGTAACGGAAATACCTGGGCTGAGGGATCTTTGGACCGAAACCCTGGGCGATCCTCGCATCTGTATTGCAGTCCTCGACGGTCCAGTTGACCAATCGCATCCGAGCCTTGCTGCTGCTAACCTAACCCAAATTGAAATCCTGGTCTCAGGTACTGCCGACCGAGGGCCAGCTTCACAGCATGGCACTCATGTTGCCAGCGTGCTTTTTGGGCAGCACGAAGAATCCTTTTTGGGCATTGCACCTCGTTGTCGTGGTCTAATTATCCCGATCTTCAGAGACGGACCCGGCAACTCTCTTGCTCCATGTTCGCAACTTGACCTTGCGCGAGCTATCTCACAGGCAGTTCAAGCAGGGGCGCATATCATCAACATTAGTGGTGGTGAAAATTCTCCCTCTGGAACGGCCCACCCCATCCTCGCTGATGCCATCCAGAACTGTATTGCACAGGGTGCGCTCATTGTTGCTGCTGCGGGCAATGAGGGGTGCGATTGTCTCCACGTTCCTGGCGGGCTGCCTTCGGTGCTGACCGTAGGAGCAATGGATTCGCGAGGCGAGCCATTGGCATTTAGCAACTGGGGGAAAAGTTATCAAATTCAGGGCATTCTTGCCCCTGGTGAACATATCTTAGGCGCAAGTCCCGGCGGTAAGATAGTAGCGAGCAGTGGCACCAGTTATGCTGCTTCAATCGTCTCTGGCATCGCTGCTCTCCTGCTAAGCCTGCAACTCAAACGAGGCCAAATACCTGATCCCCACGCTGTTCGAGCAGCTCTTGTTAATAGTGCAGTAGGATGCGATGACCTACCTGCAACAGATTGTCGTCGTCTCTTAGCGGGTCGCCTCAATGTCGAAGGAGCTATGTCTCATATCATGCGAGGAGGAAGCGTCATGGCTGATTCAACGAAAATGCCAGAAAGCGGAGCGCACATGGCAGCGGATGCGGATTCCGAAGTGGCTGTTGCTTATGCACCGGGAGCAAGGATTCAGGCTGCGGCAGCCGATTACAAGGAGACTATACCATCCGAAGATCGTCGGCTTACTCAGGCCGGAAGTTCTGTGGCTGATTGGACACCAGAGAAGCTATCAAAAAGGGGTGCTGTGCTTGCCAGCCATGCAGGTGCCTCTGCATGTTCCTGCGGTGGGGGGGAATCCTGTACCTGCGGAGGTGGCACCTCGATCCCGCTCGTCTATGCGCTAGGGCAACTAGGCTTCGATTTCGGCACAGAGGCACGTCGTGATTCTATCGCACAGCATATGGAGGGGAATCCTGCTGACCCCAATCAACTGCTGGCTTACCTCGAAGGAAACCCTTGGGATGCTGAGGCAATCATTTGGACACTTAATCTGGATGCCACACCCATCTACGCGATACAGCCACAAGGTGTATTCGCGAACGAGGGATACGCGCGTCTTCGCCAGTTCCTAAGAGAGCAACTTACAGAGGGCGTCGAACGGATCTCGCTGCCAGGCATCATTATCGGAAAAGTCAGCTTAATGTCTGGTCAAGTGGTTCCTGTCGTTCGACCAGAGCTTCGATGCATGTACAGTTGGACGACAGCCGCTCTGGTTGGAGCTGTCGGTGGAGAGGCGAGCGAGGAGAACAAGGAGTATGACAAGAGAAGGCAAGGCGTCGTAAGCTTCCTCGAACGGGTCTATCACGAACTCCGTAATCTGGGTCTAACGTCCCAAGAACGTGCAATCAACTATGCGGCTACCAATGCCTTTAATGCTAACAAGATCTTTGAATCCGCGCTGGGGGCAAACATGGAGCTTGACACGATTGAAGTGGAGCGCAGTCCAATCTGCCGGCCTGACTCAGATTGTTGGGATGTGAAACTTCTGTTCTTCGACCCAGAAAACATATTGCGAAGTAGGAGAGCGTACCGCTTCACCGTCGATGTGAGCGAAGTCTGTCCTGTGGCGGTTGGAGATGTACGCTCCTGGTCCGTGCGGTAGCGACTGCGGTTGTCATGGCGATGGCCGCAACTCAAGAATTTTGCTTTTAGGAGGAGTAAAAAATGAGACTTCCGAATCAGTCAGCAAGCGTAATGCGTTACAACTTCTTTAGCGCTATAGGCGTCGCAGGAGGTGAAACCACGGTCGATGGCGGTGCAGGCATAGCTGCTACTAC
>CAMPHP010000934.1 GCA_946885925.1 uncultured Litorilinea sp. | reverse complement strand
TGCCGAAGCCGCACGCACCAGCGCTGCCAACAATGGACAGCCCCAAACCGCTGGCACTTGTTGGGCCTGTGGGCAGCCTGTACGCCTGCCCCCGCGCATCCGCATCGCCCACAGCGCCGCACACATCAGCAGCCCGCAATCAGTCATTGTCTTGCGCCATGACAGCAAACTCTATCCACATCATGTGGATCGCAACCGGCATTATGATTTCAGCCATCCAGTTGCAGAAATTGCCTTTCACCCGACGAATCCCAATATCTGGGGATTAAAAAATCTCGCAGATGAGAAGTGGGTCGCCACCACTTCAGGAGGTGATGTACATGATGTGCCACCCGGACGCACTGTTACTATCGCGACAGGTACTCGCATCCAATTTGGCTATTCCGAGGGTATTCTGCGACTATGAGCCAATGATGATCGTTCAACTCATTTCATTCCCTACTTTTAGATAAGTTCTAGATCTGTCGCCGACGCCTGCCATGCACGCACAGCCACAGCGCACACTAAAGCGTTTGCTCAAACAATATGGGCAGGAGTTGATCGACGACCCGCGGCGTACCGAAGCTCTGCTGCGCGATCTCTGTGGTCAGCATCCCCGCGAGATCTTTGTCTTGGTCAACGCCCAGAAGCAGCGAGTCCCCAACGAGCTGCTCGCCGCGCCGGCGTGGATGCCACGTCAGGCTACTTATTCGCGCCTATCACGTGTGCTACAGACCAAACTTGCCCTGACGGAAGATGCGGCAGATTGGGCAGTAGCAGCCTGGGCTGCGGCCCTTGATCTAGATTCTCCCCAAAAGGGCGATAACTGGTCATGGATACCCACACAACTGCGTGCGCCTGCTCCCCAAAGCAGCCGAAAGCCCCGCTCCAAGAAACGACAAAAGTCTCACTCTGGTGTACAATATCGCAAAGAGGCAGCACGCCCTTCAACGTCGGGCCGTTCGATTTCGGGCCAACCAAGACAGCAGGTCACTCGCGCCATGCTTGCAGATCGAGGATGGCGGCTACCGAGACTACCTTTTTCTCTGCCTGCTTTTTCTCTGCCTGCATCTTTGGGGCAAGGGCCAATTGCCTGGGCAACGGTATTGCCCTGGGTGGCACTCGTGACAGCCACAATCTTTATGTTCGCTGTGCTCTACTGGACTTCCTCCCTCCGCTCCGGCAGGATTGCCGCCACAGAAGCAACCCAAGAGGCGGCACTTACTGCGCCGAGCGAGAACGGGGCTACACTACCCGCTGGCGTAGGGCAACAAGCGGAGCAGCAAGGTGCGCTCCAATTGGCAGCCTCGCCCAGTGAATACCTTACTAAGCTAATTCCATTGCCCACATGGGCGAACGTCAATGTTGTTACACTCAACATCCGGCAGGCTCCTGCACTCGACTCTGACGTTCTCGATTTCTTACCAGAAGGTGCACCCGTCCATGTGATTGCGTTTTCCGAAGATGGTCGTTGGTCACAAATTGAACGACCTCGTTCTGGCTGGGTCAGCAACGAATTTCTACTGTTTCAGAGCCAAGATGCGACGCTAACTTCTATTCGACTCAATGTCCATCCACGTCGTACCCAACCCTACGCAGTTGAGGTGCGCGCTGCTCCCCGCCTCGATGCGGAAGTAACGGCGACGCTATCACCGGGCGCGGTAGTCGTGGTCGCCACCTTGCTAGGTGAGCCAGCAACCTGGTATCAAATTGCCGATCCTGCAACCGGGTGGATTGCCGCCAATGATTTGGTTCCGGCATCACCTTAGAACCGGCTAGAGCGCAGTACAATACATGTGCCGCTGCCGCAACGTATTCTTATTCCCGTTCTTATTCTGGCGCGTCCATTGCGCCGATTGAGGCTATATGAAGAACTATAATAATACCTCTAACCCATATACTGATGACAACAATACCCAAAGTAACGACGGGTACGAACAATACGGGTACGAGCAAGACCATAACCAAGACGAGTCCAACCAAGACAACTGGGAGCGCGAGGGCAGGAATCGCTCAACCGCTGTGCGCGACGCGAGCGGCCTTGTCTCCACTGCACCTCCCGAAGAAAACGCCATTGTTGTTGGCGTCGATCTTGCGATTGCTCCCCAACTCCTGGGATTAGATGATTCACTCACCGAGTTAGAACTACTTGCCAAAACCGCTGGTGTCCATGTAGTGGGCAGGATCACACAAAAGCTCGATACACCCAACCCCGCAACCCTCATCGGCACAGGCAAGCTCGAAGAGTTGGAGATGACGGTGCTGGATCGCCATGCCAATGTCGTGATCTTCGATGATGAGCTTTCGCCGCGCCAACAGCGTGAAATTGAGAAAGCCCTGGGCCAAGATGTAAAAGTGCTGGATCGCACGGCGCTCATTCTCGATATCTTCGCCCGCCATGCACGCACGCGTGAAGGTGCGGTGCAAGTAGAACTGGCCCAATACGAATATCGACTCCCTCGCCTCACCCGCGCCTGGACGCACTTGGCCCGCCAAGCAGGTGGTCGCGCCGGAGGAGCAGGTGGCGGTGTGGGTG
>CAMPHP010000933.1 GCA_946885925.1 uncultured Litorilinea sp. | reverse complement strand
CCGACGGTGAATTGCCGCACCTCCGATGAGCTTGAAAGCTGGCTCACTGAAATCAATGCCAGCCCTGATAAGAGCGCCATTGCCACCAAGCACCCCAACGCTCCGGTTGAGGCAACCAGCATGCCCGCCAGGAATGGGCCAAACATACGCGAGAAACCTTGGACAAAATTCTCAAGCAACAGTGCTTCCACTGTCTGCTTCTTGCCAATCAAATCTGGCAGCAGCGCTCGACGTGCAGGCCAATCCAATGCCCATGCACTGCCCAGGATCAGCGACGTGACTGCCAGATGCCAGATCTCCAACCTTTCCGCAAAGAGCAAAATGGAGAGCAGCACATAGACCGCAAAGTTAATTGCCTGTGCGGATACAATCACGCGGCGACGCCCCAACCTGTCGGCAACCGTACCCGCTACAAAGCCCACTAGCAGAAAAGGCAGCGACCGGCAGAAGCCCACAATCGCCACCGCCCAAGCCGAGTTGGTCATCTCTAAGACCAACCATCCATAGACCAACGTCTCCATGAAGATCGCCAGCCACCACAAAGCATTGCTGCCCAATAGTTGGCGGAAATCGGGGTTCCGCAAGGGATTCAGAATCCCTCCACGCAAAGTCTGCATCATCGATTGTGCTGACATCGTTGTCAAGACTATCCTAGGCTACAAGGGATTAGAGCCACGACGCTCGGCTCATACGCACGCATTACAGCGCCAGTAACTTCACACAGACAGGTGTCGGCAACTCTATACCGTATTCGGTCTCCTCAAGCTCACCCGTCTTCGCATTAATTTCAAATACATAAATGTCGTCGCTGTTTTGATTCGCAACAATCAAAAACTTGCCCGCGGGATCAATCGCAAAGTTGCGCGGATAGACTCCCTTGGTCGGCACATGACCAACCGGAGTCAATTCGCCGCTGTCGCGATTCACCCTGAAAATGGCAATGCTGTCATGCCCCCGGTTAGAGACATAGACGGTTCTGCCATTTGGATGAACGTGAACATCTGCTACCCAACTCTTTTCCGAGGTCGTGTCGTAATAGTCTTCTGGCAGCGTCGAAAGGGTGCTAATCTCGTGCATCGTCCCCCGTACCGCGTCAAAGTCGAACCCGGTCACTGTCGAGTCCAACTCATTTGCCACATAGACAAAGCGCTGGTTTGGGTGAAAGTCCAAATGGCGCGGCCCTGCGCCCGACTTGGTGCGTGCCCATGGCTGTGCCAGGTTGGTCTTTAGCTTGCCAAACTCGGCGTCAAACGCATAGATCATGATCTTATCCGTACCAAGATCCGGTACCAACGCATACCTATTGGTCGCATCCAAATTAACCGAATGAGGATGCGGTTCCTGCTGCCGTTGGGGGTTGACGCTGGAACCTTCATGCTGGACAAAATCGGTGGATGGTCCCAAACTCCCATCTTCAGTGATGGACAATACACTGACGCTGCCACTGCCGTAGTTAGTTGTCAACACAAACCTACCAGTTAAATCCACGGTCAGGTGGCAAGGCCCTGACCCCAACGACGATTGCTGGTTGAGGGGAGTCAGCAAGCCAGTCTCTACATCAATCCGAAAAGCAGAAACGCCCCCTGCCGGTTTCCCATCAATACGCTCACCCATTTCGCTAACCGAATAGAGATATTGCCCACTGGGGTGAATCGCCAGAAACGATGGATTTGTAATCCCTGTCATCGTCTCAACAAAGGTGATCTCACCTGTGACCGCATTGAAGCGACAGATCTGGATACCAGTACTCTTGCCCACCACGTGAGACTCACGCCGTGTATATGTCCCCACATACATAAGCATTGAGTCAGTTTGAGATGCTGCCATTGTGCCCTCCAAGGAATTTTGATTGGACGCGCGACCAATCGTACGCGCTGCTACCAGTCCATTTGTTGAACTCTATTTGTTGAAGTCGGTCGGTTAAGGGCCATTTGCTTAGGCCTATTTGCTTAAGTCTGTTTGCTAAGACCTATTTGCTAGAAAGATCCGGCGGCCATACAAAACGTCCATCCACTCCCGTCTCCAGCAGCGCAGCAGCAACAACAGCCGAGATGGGAATAGGGCCATACACATGGGGGAACACATCTTGGGCAAAAGGATCATCCGGGCCCGCAGGTCCTTCATTGACCAACCAAGGCGCAACTGCCTCCTCATCAACACCCAACACGATCAGGTCGTTCGCCCCTGGGAAAAAGCGATCCGCTACAGCCAACAGTTGTCCCTGGCGCGAACAATGGATGAATCCCTCACTGCTCAGACTTTCAGCCTCAACCTGACCTGCTGCCTGTGCGGTCGCCCATGCCGATTGGGTCGTAATATGGTAAATCAACTTCCTGGGATCATCCATAGCAGCCTTCAACTAGCAGCCCGTAAGGAATTGTGCGCCCAACAAAATCCCAAGCTTTTCAGCATCCGGCTCACGATGAAAATTTGCATCCTCCAACTCAATCGAGACTGCACCTTGATATCCCTTCTCCTGAAGGATTCGGAAGATCTCAATCCAGTGTGCAATGCCATGC
>CAMPHP010000932.1 GCA_946885925.1 uncultured Litorilinea sp. | reverse complement strand
AGAGAGATGCTGCTCATGGAAGGGGGCGTAGCCCATCCTTACAGGACAGGCAGCATGACAAGGCGCACACCGCCACAGAGGCATGCTATGCTTTACGATTTGGCACGAATCAGGGGTATGATGGCCGAATGAGATAATCCCCTCACCCATGTCTAATAGAAAGCTAGACAGTAGGCTAGACAGTAAGGAGAAACAATGCAACCGATCCGACTGGGCGTGATTGGCGCTGGGCTGATTTGGCTTCGCCGCCACCAGCCCACGCTGGCAACGCTCCAGCATGTTTTTACGCCTGTGGCCTTTGCCGATCCCAGCGCAGAACGCCGTTCGCAAGCCGCAGCGGCTTTCCCCGATGCAACCCTTGTCACTGATTACCGGGAGTTGCTGGCACTGCCAGATGTGGATGCCGTCTTGGTGCTGACCCCGATAGTGCTCAATGCGCCTGTTGCATTGGCTGCGCTGCACGCGGGGAAGGATGTTATGATGGAAAAGCCAATTGCGCGGTCAGTGGCCGAGGGCGCGCATTTGCTGGCGACCGCGCAGCAGATGGGTAAACGGCTTTATGTGACTGAGCAGATGGGCTATCGCCACGCAGAAGAGATACTGGCAGAGATCATCGCCTCAGGCGAGATTGGCGATCTGGTCATGTGGGAACGGGTGGAGCATTTGGAAGGTGACAAGGCTCCTGGGCCGATGAGCTTTGCTTCCACCCCTTGGCGCAAAGAGGCTAACTTTCCACTTGGCACGCTCTTTGATGGGGGCATTCATGTTATCGCCGCGCTCACCAAAGTCTTTGGCAGGCCCGAACATGTATGGGCAACGGGCAAAAAGCTGCGTGAGGAGTATGGGGAGTTTGACCATGTTGCCATGCTCTTTCATTATGCCAATGGCAGCACAGGAATGTTGAGCCATTCGAGCTATCTCTCACCTGATCAGAATCACTTTACGGTCTATGGTTCTGCGGGTACGATTGTTGTGGAACAGGAGCGGCTGCTGGTGCGCAAGAGTGGTCAGGAGGCGCGCATGGTGAAGCTGCCAGAGGAGGATGCCAATGTCAATATGTGGCATGCACTGGCGGATGCCTTCACCAATCAGCGCGAACCCTTCTACACAGGGGAAAAGGCGTTGCAAGATGTCTTGATCCTCGAGAAGGTAGACCAGGCGATCCAGCATAACCAGGTGATGCATTTGGCTGATGCGGAACTGCTCGGCCAAAATTGTGAATAAATCAACTTCTTAAGTCAAAGCTATCATCCAACCCTTAGCCAGAATGGAGCGAATCATGGAGATCTCGACAGCGCATCAATTGACCGAACAGCAGATGTTGGAAGCGTTGAAAGATTTTGATACACCCACCATTACCAATGTCGTGGCGACTTACCCAAACAGCCCGCTCTGTCTGGGGCTGTATAATCCGTGGACTGAGAACTGGTATACCGACCAGACTATCCGCTGTATGTACCCAAACCTGGGACGGATGGCGGGCTATGCCGTTACCTGTGTCTATGGCTTGCCAGACCCCAACTATAACCGCTTGACCTTTGCCGATGTGATTGATGCCTTGGATGCCATGCCTAAGCCGACGATCTTGGTGCTCGAACAAAAGTTCCCGCCGGAGATTGCGGGCAAGGTGGGCTTGGCTGGGGGCAATATGGTGTCTGCGATGAAGGCGATTGGCTGTATCGGCCTGATCTCCAATGGCCCGTCGCGCGACTTGGATGAGGTGCGCCCAATGAATTTCCAGTATATGTTGACGGGTGTTACGGCTGGACATGGCGCGCAGGCCGTACAAGCCATTAATGTACCGGTTTCGGTGGGGGGGATGGATGTCGCACCGGGAGAGATCATTCACATGGATGAGAATGGCGCGGTCAAGTTCCCTGCCGACAAGTTGGAGGCGGTGTTGAACAATGCACGCAAATTGCAGAAGGAAGAAGAGACACGCATGGCCGCCTTGCAGGATGCCAGGTCGGCGGCAGAGATTCGTGCCATTCTAAGCGGCCATGCGTATGGGAGCCAGAAGAAATAGCCCACGCAGCGCCGCCGTGAGCTCACTTCTGTTTGAAAGGAATCGTTTGATATGAATTCGTTACCGCACTGGGATTTGACCAATGTCTATCCCAGTCTCGAATCCCCAGAGTTTGTGGCGGCAATCGCTGATGTGGAGCGGCAGATCGATGAGTTGAAACTCTTTCTTGCTACGATCACGAGTTCGCCAGTGGAAAATCTCCCCGTGACTCTGGCCGAGAGTGTTGAGCGCTTTAACCAGCTGTTGACGCTAAGTGACACGGTTTATAACTATATCTATTCGTTTGTCGCGACCGATTCGCGCAACACAATTGCTCGAAAAACGATGTCGGCGTTCAACCAACTCGTGGCACAAGTGGAGACGCTGCATACCCAGTGGCAGGCGTGGGTGGGTCAGCTAGGGCTAGCGTTAGAGCAAGCCATTGCCGCCAATCCCACAGTGCAAGCCCATGCGTTTTACTTGGGCGAGTTGGCAGAGCAGGCGCGATACCTGAT
>CAMPHP010000931.1 GCA_946885925.1 uncultured Litorilinea sp. | reverse complement strand
CCCAATAATTAAAAGGTTGCAGACATCAGGAACGGCTCGAAACCGCCAACTTACATTTACGAACGGGTTAGTGGTGAGGTGTCTGAATGGCGAATACGCTCATGTTGCCAAACAAAAAGCTTGCGTAAAGGAGTCTTGCCATGAGTTTACTCGAACTTGTCTGTGCTGTCGATGAGTCTTTCTGTGAACAATTTGAGTCAAGCAGGCAGACCAGTCCATCTACTCCGCTACGTCAATACTTGCTCTTGTGCAAACTCGCTAGCATGGGGGCCAGCCATGACCAACTTAAGAATATCTCATCAAATAGTTTGCCAAAGTCGCTATTTGTCGCGAGAATGCCTTGAGTCATAGAACAAGAGTGACAAATTTGGACAGTCAAGTTTAGACAGGCAAGTTTAGACAGCCAAGGACAAGAGAGCCTATCACCGTGCAGCAAGCAGCAGAAAATGAACAACGAGGACAAGGAGGGCAGAAAGTTCGCCAAGAGCTTGCCGCATTTTGGGACCGGCTGGGCTGTTCGCTCGCCAATATGCGCAGATCGATGCTGCGCGGGCGGCTAGCCGACTATGCCGTGATCCACATGGATCACGAGATCTCAGAGCGTGCGCCCAGTTTTCCCTGGTACTATGCCTATCTGCCCAATTTTAGACCGCCACTGAGCCTAGAGTACGTCCACGATGCGCTCCATCGTATTGCCCTAGACCCAGATATTCGTGGGGTAATCTTCTTTATGAAAGGCCCCACCCTCTCGCTCTCCCAAGCGCAGAGCTTGGCTGCGCTCTTTACTCGCTTTCGCCGTTGGGACGGGCAGCATCGCGGATTGGGGAAAGCGCCCAAACAGATCATCGTCCATCTGGAACAAACGACCGTGGCCACCTATGTTGTAGCGGCTGCCGCTGACAAGATCACGGCGACGCCGCTGACATCGTGGGACGTGATGGGGCTGCGTGTTGCGCCGACCTATTGGAAAGAGACCCTGTCGCGGCTGGGTGTGGTCTTTGATGTGGTCAAGGTTGCGCCATGGAAAACCGCAGCGGATACTTTAATCCGTAGCGACATGAGCGAGGCTGAACGCGCCCAATATAACTGGTTGCTCGACAGCCTGGACGAAGACATTGTCAACGCCATTAGCCAGGGTCGCCATCTTTCGGTGGAACAAGTACGGGCGTTGATTGACCAAGCGCCACTCACTGCCGAGCAAGCCTTGTCGGCAGGGCTAATTGACCACATTGCCTATGAAGACCAGTTGGCCGAGTTGTTCAAGGTAAGCGAGAAGCCAGCCAAGCTCAGGCCCTATGCACAAATGCGCAGCATGCTCTACAAGCGTCCTCGCCCCCAGGTTAGCAAGCGAATCGGTGTCATCAGTGCACGCGGTATCATCATGATGGGCAGGAGCCGTTCCTATCCGCTGCCTCTCCCGATTATGGGCGAGGATTTGATGGGCAGCGAGACGGTGGCACAGCAAATTCGCGCGGCGCGCAAGGATAAGCGGCTGGGTGCGGTGGTACTGCATGTTGATTCCGGCGGCGGTTCTGCCCTCGCCAGCGACTTGATCTGGCACGAACTCAAACTGCTGGACCAAGAAAAGCCGCTAATTGTCTATATGGGCAATACGGCTGCCAGTGGGGGCTATTACATTGCTGTACCGGGACGCAAGATCATCGCCCAAAACGCCACTATCACGGGCAGCATAGGGGTCATCATTGCCAAGCCTGTCACCAGCGATCTGCGCGCCAAAATTGGAGCCAACCGCGAAGTCATCCGCCGCGGCGAGAATGCCGGACTGTACACGGATGATCAGGTGTGGACACCCGAGCAACGCAGCAAGGTAGAGGAGCAGATTTCCCATGTGTATGACACCTTCAAGCAACGAGTGGCAGAAGGACGCAACTTGTCCTTTGAAGGGCTTCATTCGGTTGCCGATGGCCGCGTATGGACAGGCAAACAGGCGTTGGCGCATGGGTTGGTTGATGAACTAGGCGATTTTGAATACGCCTATCTCGCCGCCTGTCGTGCCGCCAATCTGCCTGTGGATGGCAGCGCCCGTACGTTGACGGTCACTACGCCGCGCGAACGCCTGCTTGCAGAACCAGTCAAAGCAGCACAAAGTGCCTGGCAGCAGGTGACAGATAGCGGCTTCAACGCTTGGGCTGCCGCACTCATTCAAGGCGAGTGGCTGCGTCTTATCAGCCGCGACCCAATCTGGTTCATTGACCCTGACCTACCGCGCATAGAGTAGCTGCGACGAAAAGCACCTTCGGGGAAACTCGGAGCTTCCTCCAAGGTGACTTGTGCGACCTATTCATTATCCGAAATACCATTTTTTCGAGGTTTTACAATGCTCGACGTTACAAACCTGCGCCGCCAGTTTCCTGCGCTGCAGGAATCCTATAACAATCGTCCCGCCATCTTCTTTGACAATCCCGGTGGCACGCAAGTACCCCAGCGTGTCATTGACGCGATGGTGGATTACCTGACCCGCCGCAACGCCAACACGCACGGATTCTTTGAAACCAGTATCC
>CAMPHP010000930.1 GCA_946885925.1 uncultured Litorilinea sp. | reverse complement strand
TGGGAATATGATTTGGGAGGATAGTAGTATGCCCGGAATTCTTGGGACAGCCATTGTTAAAGTCTTTGATTACACGATGGCAATCACAGGTTTAACCGAGCGGGAAGCACGCCAAAGTGGATTGTTTGGCACCAATGGAGAGTATGTTGGCAGTGCCGTGATTGAAAACAAAGACAAAGCGGGCTACTGGCCTGGAGCCGAGACAATGACCGTAAAACTGGTCTTTGACAAACGAAACGGGCGCGTCCTCGGCGGGCAACTGGTGGGCAAGGCAGGTGTCAACAAACGCATAGATATTATCGCCACAGCAATCACAGCGCGCATGACCCTAGAGGATGTGGCAATGCTCGATCTCTCTTATGCGCCACCCTACTCGCCCACCTACGATCCAATCCAGATTTGTGCCAATGTGGGCCAACGCCAACTGCTTCCCCAACCGAGCGGCTAAACCTCGCTGGAGAAAAGCTCGCTGGCAAGACCCTTGATACGTTTGCCACCATTGCTGAGGAGCGGTGGCCCATGTCCAAAGACTACTGTCTCAAAATCATCGCCATAGCGTTTGGCAAGTTTCCAAATACTTCGTTGGGCATTAAGCGGATCGGAAGTATAGCCGGTGGTCGGTATCCGCAGTCTGCCATCGCGATTGGACAGAGCATCACCAGCGACCAACAACCGGCGCTCACGGTGGAGTAACGAAATATGTCCTGGCGAATGACCTGGCGTATGCACAACAATAAAACCCTCCGGCAGTGCCTGCCCATCCACTACCAACACATCAGGCACAACTGCCCGCTGGTGATAACTGGGTATCGCAGCCGCAAGCATCAAAGGAACGCGCATATACCACGCGCCGACATGTCGCCGGTTTGGATGCTCTAAAAATTCCTTTTCCACGGCATGACACACCACCTCGGCTTGAGTTGCCCGCTTAATCTGAGGCACACCCCCACTGTGATCGGGATCAGCATGGGTCACGATAATACGCCGGATGGCATGTAGCGCTACTTTATTGCGGCGCAGGGATTCCAGAATCGTACTTGCATCCTTGGCAAAGCCAGTGTCAATCAGTGTATAGCCCTGACTCCACTCCCATAGATAGCAATGGACACCCTGCCCGATTTCATCAATTTCCCACAGCCCTGGCATTACTTGCTTCATAGATCTTGCTTTACACGAATCATATTGCCTGTCTCATGCCTAACAAACGACAGGCGCGCCCTATTGCGGGCGCGCCCATCATCCAAAATAGCGATTAACTGTCGCCGTTTATACGATTGAAGTAGTCGCCCTTCACACTTCCCAAATGGCGCAGTCGCGCCCGCGGGTGTTCGATTGCCGCCTCCAGCTCCTTGGTGCTCAATCCCGTAGCTTCAGCAAGTCGCATAAGCGTCTGGAAGGACTCATCACTCAAGGCGCGCACCCGTCCGCGTTGATCTTCGCTAAGCTTATATCCCAACCACACGGTTTCGGGCTTCTCAAACAATGCCTCACGACATTGGTTGCAGCGCCAAACGTGACCAATTATCAAGGCGAAATCCTGCACCCGCGCTGACATCAATATGTGTCCCCTGTTGTATTGTTGGCCCCTGGTACACTATTGGCCCCTGGTGCACTATTGGATGGTACCTGGCTTTTGGTCGGATCCGCTGCAAATTCTTCCATAATCTTGACCCCGCCACTGGTACCAATGCGAGTCGCACCGGCTGCCACCATCATCTTTAGATATTGAGCACTGCGCACACCACCGGCAGCCTTGACCCCCAACGTAGGGCCTACGACTCGGCGCATAAGTGCCACATCTGCCACAGTCGCGCCCCCACCACTAAAGCCAGTGGAGGTCTTTACAAAATCGACGCCGCCAGCCTGGGCCAACACACATGCGGCGACCTTCTCTTCTTCGCTCAAGAGCGATGTCTCAATAATCGCCTTGACCAACGCACCATAGCGGTGTCCAACCGCCACCACCGCGGCAACATCCTGAAAGACCACATGATGATCGCCACTTTTCAGACGACCCACATTAATAACCATGTCCAGTTCATGTGCACCGGCAATCACCGAGCGTTCAGCCTCAAACGCCTTCACTTCGGGTAGCGTTGCACCCAAGGGGAACCCGACCACTGTACAGACCTTAACGGGCGAATCCACCAACAACGAGCGGCACAAGGAGACCCAGGTCGGGTGGACACAGACGCTTGCAAAGTGGTACTGCTTGGCTTCCTCGCAAAGCTGCCGGATTTGTGCCTCAGTGGCCTCTGGCTTTAACAGCGTATGGTCGATCAGGCGTGCAGCCTCAGCCGCAGTCAGCTTGGGCGCAGAGGCAGTAGGCTGGCTCTCCGCTCCACCGGCATTGTGCACTTGCTTCAGCGCCTTGCTTACAAGTTGGCTTACCTCTTGCTCTGATAGATTACTCAAATTCGCATCTTCCTTTTCTGTTGAACAGTTTACTGGTAATTACCCACCAGCAACCCTGCTTCGTACCTCAATGGATGTATCACGAATGCGTCCACGAATGCATCCACGA
>CAMPHP010000929.1 GCA_946885925.1 uncultured Litorilinea sp. | reverse complement strand
CTTCGCGTTACGGCAGGACAGGCCCACCCTGGTCTCAACCGTGCTGAAGCGATTGAATGGGCAGTAGCGGGGTTGACAGCCTGTTTGGATGACGCGGCCAGCCAGGGAGTCACGTTGGCCTATGAGAACCATACCAAGGGCTATGCGTGGACGTACAATGACTTTTCGCAACCGTCGGATATTTTCTTGGAGATTGTGGCACGCACAGAGGGCACGGGACTCCGCATCCTCTTTGACACAGCAAATACGCTGGCAACGGGTGACGATCCGCTGCGGGTGTTGGCCCAAGTCAAAGACCGCGTATCTGTGATTCATACCAACGACATTGCCCGCGTGGGCTACTTCGAGCCTGTGCTGTTGGGTGCCGGTGTATCACCAATCGTGCCCATCTATCAAATGCTACGGGAGAATGGGTTTGATGGTTGGATCAGCGTGGAAGAGGCCAGCAAGACCGACGAGGAAGGCTTCCGCCGCGCGATCCCCTATGCGGATCAGGCGTGGGTTGCGGCGGGTGGCAAGCCGCGCCGGGGCTAGTGGCGTAGTGACTAGAGGTATAGTGAATGGTTTGGAGAATGTTGCCAATACCCCTTGCAGTTTGACAGGAGTAGGGCAGCGCGTTAACCTTGGAATTACCATCTCTTTTACGTTCTTATTTACATCATAGCTGCTTACCACAACGACCTCCGTATGGTTGGATGCAGCACCACGCCTAGATCCCTATTTTGCCGCGTGTTTTTACAACTCGCTTTATCATTTGATATTCGCCATATCTATTCCCCACTTAATCATTACGGAGGCATGTCATGAGTATGTTTCAGGGGGCTTGGCCTGCGCTGCTGACACCATTCACAGCCGATGATCAGGTGAATCTGCCCGTGTTGCGTAACCTGGTGGATTACCTGATCGGCAAGCGCATCGGTGGTTTTTATGTCTGTGGCAGTACCGGCGAAGGCATCTATATGTCGGTGGAAGAGCGCAAACTGGTCACCGAGACAGTGATTGACCATGTGGCAGGGCGTGTCCCCGTGATCGTGCATGTCGGCACGATGGTCACACGCGACGCAGTGGCTTTGTCGCGCCACGCCCAGGATGCTGGCGCGAATGCCGTTGCCAGCATTATCCCGCCCCAGTTTGGCAATGTCGCTAGCATTGTGGACTACTATTCGGCTCTTAGTAAGGCAGCGCCCGACCTCCCGCTCTTAAGCTATATCTTTGGCGGGCCAGCCGATGCCGTGGCATTGATGCGCAGCCTGATGCCCATTCCAACCGTGGCAGGCAGCAAGTATACAGGCCCCAATATGCACGAGTTTCGCATGATTTTGGAACTCGAAAAAGAATACAAAGGCCCATACGAATGGACAGTCTTTTCGGGCATGGATGAGGAATGTTTCTTTGCGTCGCTTTTTGGCGCGCATGGCTGCATCGGCTCGACGCTCAACTATATTCCAGGAACCTACCGTGCCATTCAAGAGGCACGTGCCGCTGGCGATTTGGTGCGGGGCACAGAACTGCAATTACGTGCCAACGCGGTTACGCAGATTCTGTTCCAGTTTGGCTTTATGGGTGCGATGAAGAAAGAAGTGATGGCGCGCCTGGGCTTTGACTGTGGTCAGCCACGCTTGCCAGGTCGTCCCTTTGATGCGGCCCAGCGCGAAGCCTTTCACAAGGCGTTGGATGCCGCTTGCTTCGATGAACTAGCGGCGCTGTAGGGAGAAGGACTCATGAGTGTCGAGTTGCCCCTTGGTATCGGTATTATCGGGTGTGGCAAGATTGCCGCTGCCCATGCACTTGGCTATTTAGCGCGGCCGGATCTCGCCAAAGTCGTGATATGCAGCGACGATTGGAGCGAGGCTGCGGCTCGCGAGATGGCGGCAACGGTGGGTGGGGCGGATGTGACGAATCACTGGCAAGAGGTGCTGGCGCGGCCCGACGTTGACGTGATCTCGCTATGTATGCCGCACTATCTCCACAAAGAGATTGCTGTTGCTGCCGCCAAAGCAGGCAAGCATATCCTGGTCGAGAAGCCGATGGCAATGAATGTTGCTGAAGCGAAGGAGATGGTGGAAGCGGCGGAGCAAGCCGGAGTCGTGTTGATGACCGGGCAGAATCAACGTTTTATGGCCGACCATCTCAAGGTCAAAGAGTTGTTGGATCGCGATATAATCGGCAAGGTTGTGGCAGTGCGCTTCGATTGCAACCAATTCCTGCGCCATATGTACGCCGAAGGCTCCTGGATCTTCTCCAAGGCCAAGTCTGGCGGCGGCATGGTCATCTCTACCGCTGTGCACAAGATCGATCTGCTTCGCTATCTCTTTGGCGAAGTAAAGCGGACAAGCGCATTGACCGGACATACGGGCCTCAACTACAAGATGGATAATGAGGATATCGCCGCCATTTTGCTGGAGTTTGAAAATGGAATCATTGGTGAAGGCTTCTATCTCTTTGCTGCACACAAGGTTCCAATCCCCACCACAACCCACGAATTGACCATTATCTATGGCGAAAAGGGCATCATCCATAACGTAAT
>CAMPHP010000928.1 GCA_946885925.1 uncultured Litorilinea sp. | reverse complement strand
CTACCAGTTGCTCAGACCTACCAGTTGCTTAGAAAGGTGGGAATATGATACGCAATCAGCTCTCTCTCGTCCGCGTGCTCTCTTTCTGTTTGCGCTTTGCCATCCTTGGGTATCTAGCATTCGCACTCGTCCCACCTCACCATGTGCGCGTGGTAACTGCCGCGCCGCTGTTGGCACCAGGGCCTGTCAACGCAGATGTGAGCAACGGGAGTGGTTCGCAGCCTGAACTGAATGCTGCTGGCACGGATTGGGAGCCTTTTGACACAAACCAGGGGGTACCAGCCAAAGGTGGCATTATCGTCCTGTACACCCCCCAGGATCTCGCTGACCTCAATTCCTTTCCAATCCAGACCGGCAGCGCGACAGTGACGTTGCGGCCTAGTACGGCTGGCCCAACCTTAAACTGCACCTTTAACGCAGCAGAGCCGGTCTTTAGCGCCAGCACAGCGGATCTCTGCTTTTTCCGCGTGACCGGTGGTGGCGATGGCATCCAAATCTTTTACATGGGCCAGTTCGCAGATGGGGAAGACATTCGCTATACCATCAGTGGGTTGACCCCTGCCGCGGGTGGCACAGGCACCTTTACGAACTTTGACAGCGATGCGGTAGTAGCAGGAACGTCGCCATCACCCACAGGAGGCCGAGCTCCTGCTCGCCTTGTGTTGGTGCTGGATAAGTCGGGCAGCATGGCCTGGTCTTCCCATCCTCTTGATCCTGGTTGTAATGTCTTTACCACGCCACCAGCAGGATGTGAACCGGCACGCTGGGAGATTTTGAATGATGCAGTCAACCAGACGCTAGTAGTGGCAAAAGCGTATTCCCTACCTGGCGATAGGTTTGGGGCTGCACTCTTTGACAGCACGGTTGCCGCGGCGAACCAATTTGCATTTACAACAATCGATCCAGTGAGTGTAAGTGATTTCCAGACAAATCTCGCCGATCCCAGCCGCGGGCCAGGTGGTGCCACTTCGATTGGTGCTGGCGTCACTGCGTTTGAGACGGATCTCAGTAGCCCTGGTGCATTCACGCAGACGATCCTTCTCTTCACAGATGGCGATCAGAACACAGCGCCTTTTCTCGTTTCCAATGCAACACAGGTGCTCATCAATGAGACCACTAACTCGCCAGTGGGTAATGTGGCGGAATTTCTGCCCGGCGTCGTGCGTCTCTGCCCCTTTGCTCTGCGTGCCGACAACGTGAATGGAACGCTGGGCACCTCCTATTTGCAGGAGCTAGCTGATAAACGCTGCGGTGGTCTGATGAATTCCGCCGTAAGCGTCAATCCAACCGATCCTGAGTTGATCCAATTCTTCCTGCAAGTGCTCAATGGCGCTCTGCTCGGCGACAAGCTAGAGATAGCATCTGTCCAAAACGGGCAGATCACCCCAAGCAGTGTTATCACCCCAAGCACTGCGCCAACGGCAACGGTCACCTTTACCACCAGCGTTGACGATATTTCCTTCACCATGCTTCTCAATTGGGCTGAACGTTTCAATGGCCTGTCCGATATTGAGATGGTCAAGGATGGTGTGGTTTTCACATTGACTTCTGACATTGTCGTCGAATCCACATCCATATCTCCTCGTTTTGCCTTGATAGACCAGGGTGATAACTACTTTGCTGTCACCATGCGCCAACCTTTCTGTAATGAAGATGGCGAGTGTGTGGATCCGGAAGGCGAGTGGGCAGTGAATTTTGAGCCTTTCTTTGAAGTGGAGGATACGTTCACCTACAATGTGTTTGCGATTGTAGACAACGCCTCGCTTGCAAGCGATTTTAGCGTTACCCAATCGTCGCCGGGCGTGGGGCAACCACTTCTGCTCGAAGCAGCGCTCACAGAAGGAGGCGCACCCCTGAGCGGGCTTCCCCAAGGCAGCGTAGTTGCCATTGTTTCCCGACCAGAAGCCGGGTTGGGGAATGTCCTTTCCCAAGCCGAGGTCAACCCAGTAGACAATAGTCAAGACGATAGCATTAACGCCGCGGGTCGCAAAGCCTCTGCTATGCTCAGTGATGGCGCGCTACGGGACGAACTGCTGGCGGCGATTGAGGCAGGGCTTGCGGATGAAGTGCTGCTTACGGAGAGCACGCCGGGTCTGTATACCGCTACCTACACGGATACGGTGGTGGAGGGAATCTACGTCATCAATTTCTTTGTGGATGGCGAAACCCCCAACAATAGCCGCTTCGCACGGACGTTTGAGACCGATTACTATGTAGAGGTTGTGCCTGATCCGGCTGCTATTCAAGAGAGCGCTATCATCTCGCAAGTTGCTACCTGTGCGTTTGTCGGTGGCTGCTTCTCGATTCTGGTGACGCCTGTAGACAGCACAGGCAACCTCTTGGGGCCGGGCAAAGATCCCTTGATCTTCCTGCCATTGGGGTCTGCGGCAGTATTGCTCGAACCCGTTATTGACAATCTTGATGGCTCCTATCAAATTCTGGTTGGCTTCCCACAACCGATTGAGGA
Organism: uncultured Litorilinea sp.; assembly: GCA_946885925.1. The sequence continues at coordinate 65 of CAMPHP010000928.1, read as the reverse complement.
GAATCCGGTGATCTCGATTGGGGACGTCCCGATCCGCCCGCAGATCATCGAAGAGCCAGAGCCTC
>CAMPHP010000927.1 GCA_946885925.1 uncultured Litorilinea sp. | reverse complement strand
CAGAAGAGGTGGGCAGCAATACGCTGAAGCTCTGCCATGATCACGCGGATCACTTGCGCGCGCTGTGGAATCTCAATGCCCAGCATTTTTTCTACAGCCAGACAGTAGCCCAAGTTGTTACCCATAGGCGAGAGATAGTCCATGCGGTCGGTATAATAAACAAAGTCTTTATACCGCTTGTTCTCTCCGGTTTTTTCAAAGCCACTGTGGAGGTAGCCAAGATCCGGGTCAACATTGACGACCGTCTCACCATTCAACTCTACCACCAGACGTAACACGCCGTGGGTGCTTGGATGGTGGGGGCCCATGTTGATGACCATGTTTTCTTTAATGTTCATCCCGGGCGGCACCTCGGGGATCACGCTCTCCGCAGGTAGAACTTGTCTGCCCAATGTCTCAAACTGTGGATCGTCCCAAGTCAAGGTAAAGGGCACTTCCTCACCACCCAAGGGGATGTCCTTGCGTAGAGGATGGTAGGGCCAACGCTCAGGCATCAGGATGCGGCGAGGATCGGGATGATTGGCAAAATTGATACCCATCAGGTCGAAGGCTTCACGCTCGGGCCAGATGGCTCCTGCATAGAGACTGCTGAGGCTTGGCACAACGGGCTTCTCTGGATCCCCCTCTATACTGTTGGTTGGGGAGATCACCGTCAGCAGTTGCTTGCGCTGATACGAGCGCAGTTGATAGACCGTTTGGAAACGAGCATCTTCGCGGCCAATCGGCAGCTTTGAACGGTCAATGGCTGTCACATCGACCAGTGCTTCATAGGCCAAGTTTGGGTCATGCTTGATAAATTCTGCAACTTCAAGCAATCGCTCTGGCTTGACATAAACGACTTGTTGCCCATTATGGAGACCTGCCGCCAGGATATCCTCGCCAAAGCGTTCGACAATGCGTTGGGTATCTGGGGTTTCGCCCGTAGGCAACGGCGGTAGCGCTGGAATCATTGGATCGTTGATCCCAGGCAGTGTTTCATATTCACGGTAACGCGGAGAGACATTCAGCATTGGCTGCTCCAACTATGGCTGATCAACAATCAATGGGGCAGTGATAGGCAGAGGCCGCAACGATGAGCAGGATTCTGAGTTGGTTGCATTCGTCATCCCAGTACCTACTGCTATCTCGCTACAACTTTGACTGGCTTACACTACTCATTTATAACTGTTCATTTATATCTGTTTACGCACTGTGCGTTCACTTATTATGCAACTTGCCGTGCACGCAGTGTCTCCAGCGATTCGATATCCAGCGACTCAACATCGTCTGGTCTCACGTAATCTGGAGCCAGGGCAGCCTTCCTGTACATGGCAAAGGTTTCCTTACCCTGTTTTTCACGCAGTTTGTCGAGTGCATAGAGCAAAGCCTCGGGTCGGGGGGGGCAGCCAGGTACATAGACATCCACCGGGAGAATCTTATCTACGCCTTGAATAATGGCGTAGTTATTAAATGGTCCTCCTGCGCTGGCACATATGCCCATCGCGATGACCCACTTGGGTTCGAGCATTTGGTCATAGATGCGCTTGATCACCGGGGCCATCTTGTTCGCAACGCGCCCCGAAACAATCATTAGGTCAGCTTGGCGCGGGCTAGCACGGAAAATTTCTGAGCCATAGCGCCCGATGTCGTGGCGAGGATCGCTCGCTGCAATCATTTCCATTGCACAACAGGCAAGGCCAAAGAGCAGGGGCCATGTGCTATTGGCACGTCCCCAATTGACCAGACTCTCTAAAGATGTGGTCAGAACGCCTTCTGGTAATTTATCTTCAAGACCCATTCGTTTAATTTCTCCTATTCGAGATTACCGATGCGTACGGGCCAACGCTGCGTTTTACATGAGAAGTGTGATGTAGAGCGTTGACAAGTGAGTCCCGCGCTGTATGGCTGGCGCTATATGACTCTATATATCTGCATATGTCTGCCATATTCTCTATTTGGCGTCTAAATATGGCATCTAAGTATGGTGTCTGATTTATGATACCTTAACGCATCTTCGCGCACAGTATTATTAGATCTGTTACGGTGCCCAGTCCAAAGCGCCTTTTTTCCATTCATATAGTAGGCCAATGATGAGGATCAGCAAGAAGAAGCCTACGGGTCCCAGCGCTATCCACGTTGAGTAGTTGTCGCGCAGGGTACGGATGACAGCTCCCCAGGGATAGAGGAAAATGACCTCGATATCAAATAGAATAAAAAGCATGGCAACAAGATAGTATTTTACGGGGAAACGGCGGCGGGCATCGTGGAAGGGAATCATGCCCGATTCATACTGCTCAAGCTTCTGCTTATTGTCGCGCGAGGGGCCCAGTAGGGCAGGAACAACAACAGCGATAATCGCGAAGCCGGTGGCGATGACCACCAGGATTAGCAGCGGTAAGTAGTCGATAGCCACGGTTGTTTGCTTCTCCTCTAATTCTTCCTAGAGTTCTACTTGTGAGTTCTTACTATGTTCTTACTACAAAGTTCTTACTACAAAGTTCTTACTACAAACACTTGCTATAAGGCTCTTACTACAAATTCTTACAATAGAAGGGATCA
>CAMPHP010000926.1 GCA_946885925.1 uncultured Litorilinea sp. | reverse complement strand
GCTGCCCAGTTCGACAAGGTGATGAAGATCAACCTGTACGGCGTCTTCTATGCCCACCAAGCCGCTATCCCGCACATGCTCAAGCAGGGGTGGGGCCGCTGCGTCACCATTACCTCTGGTGCCCGCCACGGAGCTACCAACCAAGTTCCCTATGGCGTTTCTAAGGGTGCGGTCTATTCGTTCATCGGCGCATTGGGCAATGCCTATCCAAAACAAAATGTCTTTATCAACGGCGTTGAACCTGGTCGCGCCTTAACCGACATGGTAGTGCCTCGCTTCACCCCTGAATTTATCGCCAATCCTGGCAATCCCATCGGTCGCTACTCGGATCCCGAAGAAGTGGCAGAAGTGGTAGAATTCCTCACATCAGAGCGCAACACCTATACGTCCGGTTCGGTCTGGAGTGTTAAAGGAGCTACGGGATGAGTGAAATCGCCTCGGTTACAACAGTGGAACCCGCGCTTGCGGGTTCCACCTCCGCCATGCAAAGATGGTCTATGATTGTTCAGACACCTGAATTAGTTGGCTATTTTCACGATGTCTTTTCCAAAGCGGGCGTTACCGTAGAGGGAGCCAGCAGCGGGGAGCTTGCAAACGAGGAATTTACGGTCGTTAACGATGGCAATGTAATTACCTTTCACCGGGGTATTGATCCCGATGTTGAATTTGTCGTGCCACTCAAACAAGAGAATGTCGAAAATCTGCTGCAATTTGCCAGCGATGGAACCTTCGACGCCCATGAATCGTGGCGCATCGTCCAAATTCTATTTACGCCGCTCACACGCGCCGCACTTAGTTCGCCCAAAGTTAGGCGCAATTGGTTGCGCGTCATGGCGGGTGTTGAAAGCGTCATCCATGTGCATTTGCTCGACCCGAACGGCGGCGATGCTGTGCGCCACACCTTGGCCTATGCGGGCAATCAATGGCTCGTGATTCCTGGGCTGCACGGCAATCCAGGCCGCACCTACTGGCTCAACCCTGACCAGGCACTCACCTTTCAACGCAAACTCTACCGGAGCATGAAAGAAGACACCCTCTCAAGCTGGTGGCAATTTTCCAACTGGTATCGTGAGTGGCGCGTGACCGTTTCTAAGCCAGAATAGGTCCAAAATCATGCGTAAGGCGTTTCCTGCGCCGTGGTCCGGTGCGGGCTATGCCGCTATCGGTCTCTACAATCCCAAGAATCCGCATAACGTAGGCGGTGTGCTGCGCGCGGCCTATTGTTTTGGAGCCGCCCTAGTCGCCATTACAGGCACACGCTATCGTGTCCAGTCTACAGATACCGCTGACGCCTATCGCCATATCCCCTTACTCCAAGTAGATGACCTCCATCAAGTCGTCCCCTATGACTGCGTTCCCGTCGCCGTAGAACGGCGCGACGATGCAACGCCACTGCCCGACTACGACCATCCCCAGCGCGCCTTTTACATCTTTGGCCCGGAAGATGGCGACCTGGGCATCAACGTCCTCCCCTGGTGTCGCGACCTTGTCTACATCCCCACCCACCATTCACTAAATCTGGCAGCAACGGTCAACATTGTTTTGTATGATCGGCTTATGAAACATGGCCTCTGAAGCTAAAGACTGCTGAATCTAAAAAGTAGGGAGACACCATCATACGATGCTGCCTCCCTAACGCCTTCATTGTGCGATTGTACGTTTCAAGCCTAATGATCTATTCGTTATCTATTCGTGGCAGATAGATATCCACTGCGTCCTCGTCTTCTGATCCATCAAGCACATCGGGCTGTTCCACATCACTTTGATCATTGCCTGTAGCTCCACCTGTTCCCGTAGCCGATGGAGCACTAACCTTCATTACCACAGGCACTTCAACCAACGGGTTGGCAGGATCATCACTTTGGATGCAGAGTGCGGCTTCATAGATGCCGTCACTTAAGCCCATAGCATCCAGTGTGACACTGACCGTAGAAGGCACACCCGGGGTAGCCGTACCACTGAGCGGAGAAGCATCCAACCAAGGCACTTCTGCCAGTGTATTACAGGCTGGAGGTGGCGAAATCTTGACATCATCGACAAAGAAATTGCTGATGCCGCCGTTTTCGCCAAAGCTTTCTGAGCGGAAGGTTAAGCTATGCGCTCCTCCGTCTGCATAAGCACTGATGTCAACCGTTTGCAGGGCGTACCCGACCACCCCACAAGCATCACTACCGCCGTCTGTGCGGAAAATCTGCTGTCCATCAATCAATACTGCCAGATAATCCGCTGTGCTGTTACAAATCGGCTGCTCCAGATAGAAGGTCAATGCGGTTGAATCGGGCGGAATGGTCACCGGTTGTGACAGTGTGGCTTGCTCATAGACCGGGGCACCGCCAAACCAGGCCCACCACTCGCCAGTCAGTGGCCCACTACCTCCGCCAGCACCACAATTTATCGTGCAGAGGGGTGTGCCAAAGTTTGTGGAGTTCTCCTCCCAGAAGGGGTTGGGGGAGCCAGCTTCAAAGCTTCCATCCTCCACGGCATTGACGCCATCAACTGCGGGCACGATGGCCTTATCACTAGCGGGGGCTTTATCAC
>CAMPHP010000925.1 GCA_946885925.1 uncultured Litorilinea sp. | reverse complement strand
GTAGGTAGGCAAGTGGGTAGGCAGAGGCGCGCCCGTCAGGAGCCACAGGGGCGTTGGTGGCGTACAGGCTGCCAGTGGTAGTCGCATCTGTGGTGCGGCTCAGGGATCAAAGGTACGATAGGGCAGGATCGTTGCTAGATCTGTGTAGATGAGTAACTGGATTGGTTCACCGAGGGCAGGTAGCTTGATGGCGTGGAGGGTGTCGCCTTGCGCGGCACGTTGATAGGCTGGGAGTAGGAAAACCAAGTTTGGCACTTTGAATCCTGGGCGATCCCCAGGATTTGTTATTGGCCCGGTGTTCATGTCTGTGCTTACTTCGATGCGGTAATCACTGCCGTGATAGGTGGCTGCAAGTAATCGACCATGGAGGAGAACAATTTCGCCGTTCTGATCCCAGGGATGAAAGCCTGGCTGCATCAGGCCTTCAATGGGTGGGGCAAGGCGAGCGGCTTCCGGACGTAAGAGCAGTGTCTGTTCGGGTAGCTGACTGGATGCAGTAAGTGGAAAGGCTCCGAGCGGTGTTATGATGTCGCTGTCACTAGGTTGAGCAGGCAGCAAGTTGGTGAAGCCCAAGAAGCGTGCTACAAAGGGTGTCGCCGGATGGGTGTAGACTTCCTCTGGTGTGCCTATTTGTTCAATACGGCCCCGTTGCATAATGACCATACGGTCGCCCAGGGCCATCGCTTCGGTTTGGTCGTGGGTGACATAGAGGGCGGTAACGCCTGTTTCCTTTAGAATTCGCCGCAATTCTTCAACTAACTCCTCTCGCAGCGTGCGATCCAGACTTCCCAATGGTTCATCTAGCATCAAGAGGGCAGGCTTGGGCGCAAGGCTGCGTGCCAGTGCCACACGCTGGCGTTCACCGCCACTTAACTCGAAGATGGTGCGCTCACCGTAACCAGGTAAATTGACTAGCTCCAACATCGCTGCAACGCGCGCTTGTTGTTGGGCGCGCGGCCAGCCTGCCATGCGCAGGCCAAAGGCGATATTTTCTGCCACTGTGCGGTGGGGAAAGAGCGCGTAGTCTTGGAACATAACGCCAAAACCGCGGCGGTGCACCGGAACATTGCTCAGATCACGCCCATTGAAGTATACGCGCCCGCTGTCGGGTTTCTCCAATCCTGCGACCACGCGCAGCAAAGTGGTTTTGCCACACCCACTTGGGCCCAAAAGACAGACAATTTCACCAGAACTTACTGCCAAGTTAATGTCCACAAGTGCATGGATGTTGCCAGGATAGCTCTTGGAGATAGAATCGAGTGCCAAGATGGGGTTGACAGACCCATTATTTTGCGATAATGCCATGTTTGCCGGTATAGCTTGGGTTCGATTGGTTTGTGTGGACATGGCAGCGTTTAGAATTCCCCGATGTCGTTGATGCGGAAACGTTCAATGGCGATCAACCCTGCTGCTGATGTGAGCATGAGGATCGTACTCATGGCAAGCGCCTTGCCAAAATTGAGTAGACCAGGATCACCCAGCGCGTCGTAGATGACTACGGGCATCGTGGGCAGTTCGGGACGGCTGATGAGCAAGGTGGCTCCAAATTCACCGAGGCTAATGGTAAAGGCGAAAGCCGCAGAGACCAAGACCGCACGGCCTAATAATCCTGCATCTATTTCCCACCAGACGCGGCCTGGTGATGCACCTAATGTAGCGGCTGCTTGGCGCAGCCGTGGGTCGAGGCTGCGAAGGGCTGGCAGAAAGGTACGCACGACAAAAGGGGCGGCAATCAATGTATGGGCAATCGGTATGAGTATTGTTGATGTGCGTAGCGCCCCCATTGAGACAATATAGCCAAGACCCAGAGTGACAGCGGATGCACCCAAGGGGAGCAGAAAGATCGGCTCTAGTAAGGCAGATACCCAGCGACGGGGCTGGGCCAACATATAGGCGCTGATAATGCCCAGGATAAGGCTCAAGACCACTGTAGCGATGGCAAAGACCAGGGAGTTGCGTATGGCAACTACCGGCGGCGCGAAGAAGGCACTTTGACGGCGGTTCACGGCGAGTTCGGCATAATAGGCTAAGGTGAAGCCTTGATCGCCTAGCGTGAAACTACGCCAGACCAGTGCGAGCAGTGGCGACAGTAGAATGACGAGCATCAAGAGTACACCCACAAGGAGTGTTACCTTGTCGCCCCAAGTGCGTGGTGGTCGAGCCGTGGATTGCTGGGGGCGCTGGTCGAGGGGAAGGCTGGCGCGTGCCTGCAGGCGAGTGTAAACGGCCATTACCGCAAAGGTGCAAAGCATTTGTATGATGGCTAAGAGAGCGGCTGTGGGCAGGTTGAAGAGCGTGACAGCCTGACGATAGATTTCTACCTCTAGGGTAGCAAAGCGCAGCCCACCGAGGATGAGGACAACGCCAAAGCTTGTAAAGCAAAAGAGAAAAACCAAGAGGCTGGCGGCTAGGATGCTCGGCAAGAGAAGTGGCAGTGTGATATGGCGCAGGCGTGCCCAACCTCCTGCGCCCAACACGGCAGCAGCTTCTTCGAGGCGTGGGTTTAGATTGGCCCAGAAACCACCTACGGTACGAATGATG
>CAMPHP010000924.1 GCA_946885925.1 uncultured Litorilinea sp. | reverse complement strand
CTACATAGTTGATATACATTTCACTCAACGTAAAGGACAACAGCGGGAGCGCGCCCGGCGTCTGGATCACCTCATCAATGAGCGTATCCACCAATTCGGGCGGCTCAAAATGCAGCACACGTTCTGAGGCAGGCCCCTCGATCACGGCGCGCAGATCGGCTTGGGTCATTGGCGGCACAATATAGCGTCCTGCCTGCCAATAGGGAGCAAGGGGCGATTCGTTAAACTGGGACTCAAAATCAGTGCGTAGCGTGAGAATGATCCGCATATTCTCTGCACGACTTTGCAGAATATCATCCAATAGCTGCTGGAACTGCTCGCGCGCAGCGACATTACGACAGATCGTAATCAACTCCTCAAACTGATCAATGACCAAAAGCAAACGCTGCCCCGGATGTACGCTAAACCACTGTTCAAGCCTATTGCGTATGGACGAAGAGAGCGCATTGGCAGACAGTGCAGCACTGTGTGGATGGCTGTCCATATCCACTTCATCTATCACGTCATCCATCTTGGTTCCAGCCGCCGCAAGTTCCACCTTGAGCAAGTTCTCCAGCGTCCGCATGGGTGAATCGCCAGGACGCATCGGTGGAAGAACATGCCAGCCACTCGCCACAGCCTGCTCATCGCTCTCCTCGGGCTGGAGATAAGGCAACAATCCTGCCTTGACCAAGCTGGACTTGCCCGTACCCGATGCGCCCACCACCACGGTTAGCGGATTCGTCTCTACCACCGCAGCCAATTCTTCAACTTGCTCATCACGTCCAAAGAAGAGCTTGGCATGGCGGCGCTCATAGGATTGCAGACCTCGATACGGGTTGTTCTCCTTGGTCAGATCTGGCGCAGGGGGCAGATTCAACACATGATCTGGCACCAAAAAGATATACTCGCCCTTGCCATGCTTCCTGAGCGGCCAAAGCCCCGGTGTCTGCGGATGGTTTGCTTGTTTGTCTGCTTGTACTTCCACTGCATCGCGTAGATAGATATACAACTCTGTAGCAGTAATGACTCCGTCCCCTTCACCCTTCGGCGTCAGATCGCCAGCACCTGCCAGTGCTTGAAAAAACGCCTGGGCAAAGGGAGAGTGAAGCTCATTTGCCGCTTGGACCATGCCGCGTTTTACATCGCCAGAGAGTAGATCCAGAGCCGTCTGGTCATAAGCAGCCGAGGTCAAGACCTGCCAGGCGGGTGATTGGATAAAGCGATCATAGCGTTCCTTGTGGAGAATATTGGGCAAGGGAGCTAAACGGCGCGTGCTTGCCCAGCGAAAGGCACCAGCAAAGCAGCAATCCAGCACGACCAAAAGATGGCGGCACGAGAGAGCACTCAACCAGCGATGAAGATCACTCATCGGCAGGAACGTTAATCGATCATCGAGAACACTATCCTGAAGCACAAGATAGCCAGCTGGCCCATCGTCACCATCCAAGGCGACACCATGCCCAGCAAAGTAAACCAGTAGACGATCCTGCGACCCTACGACCTGCGGCAGAGTTTGCTCAAAGACAGTGGTGAGTTGTACGAGTGTCACCTGCTCGGTAAGTAGATTTACGGAGTATCCGTGTTTCTCGCGTAAGATCTTGGCGACTTGCTTGGCATCGTTGACCGCAGTAGTTAGGGTAGGGATGCCATTGCCATAGGTGTTAATGCCGATGACGAGAGCCAGATTATGCTCAAAGTCACGACGATCTTCCCCGGTTTGTTGTTGTGCTGTCCAGAAACCCTCCAAGAGCATTGTCTCAGCCATATGTGGGGTATCTCCTTTGGTGGATCTCAGCACATGTAGCGACACATCGCGCTGCGATTCACCCTACAAAACCGCTCTCGATTCGCGGACCTGTAAATCCATAGCCAATATCTCGTAAGCGAACCGCCAAAGCCAGAGCACAAACTGCCAACAACCGCCATATTTCGGCAGCTATGGGCGATCACTGCTTTCTAGCAATGCGAATTCCGCGCTTCACTATTACGGTGAAGTCGATTCGAATGAGAAGAAGATGAAGTAAAAATAGCAGATGAAGCGTTCGCTAAACGTTCCAAAAACGTTAGGAGCTGCTCTTATCACAGATTCCGTGCCGTGGGTGGCTATCTTATATACGCTAGCAGGGCAGGGATGGGAGCGCTTCTATCTTATCATGTTCCAATAAAAACGAGCCGCCGGAGATCACAGCATCCTCCAACGGCTCGCGCAATAGCTCAAGTTGCAGTGGCTAAATTCGGGACTCTCCCCCAGCAACAACCAACCCTAAATCCCCTCTTGATAGACGATTTTCCCATCACACAGCGTCAATAACGGCTTGACCGTCTTCAATTCCTCGTCGGGCGTCGCAAAGAGATCAGCAGAGAGAATGACAACATCGGCCAACATTCCAGGCCGCAGCATTCCCTTTACATCCTCCTGAAACTCAGCATAAGCCCCATCGCGTGTATAGCCCACCAGAATATCATGCATCGTTTGCACCTGCACAGGTTGGCCGGGAGCCCAGGGCTTGCGGTTGCGCGCTGCATAGACACCCAGCAGAGGATTCATGCTCACCACAGGCC
>CAMPHP010000923.1 GCA_946885925.1 uncultured Litorilinea sp. | reverse complement strand
GCTCCGCGCCCAGGGGCGGCAGAGAGACTCCTACGGAGTGACAGAGCAACTACGGAGTGATAGAGCGGCGCGTTTCTCACAGGTGGCAACTTGAGCTATATTATAAGTTTTATGGGACAGATCAGTCCCGTAACGCATAGCCTGTGTGCGCCAAAAAGACTTGGCCCAGGCTAGGCTTGTTGACCGTCACCGCTTGCACTTGGAAACTCTGCGCTGCGGCGACTGCCAGTACTGCCATCAGTCGCCGATCCCCGTGGTCTACACCCACCTGTACTAGTTGGGGGATTTCGTCAGTTGTCACGATTTCCCCATTGGTAGTACCCTGGGAGGTGTTCGCTGGATTCGTCCGTGAATGGCTGACTTGTGCCACATAGGGTTCAGCCTGGAGTGCGCTGATCAGGGGGTCGAGTTCTCCTTCACCCTGGATAGCAATCACATCGGACCCTAAGCCAGCGACTAATGCAGCGGGAGTCCCTTCGATGATCATTTGACCGTGATCGACAATACCCACACGGTCGGCCAACTGCTCTGCTTCATCCATATAGTGAGTAGTCAGCAGAAGGGTAATGCCCATCTCGTCGCGCAGACGCCGGATATAGCGCCAGATGCCCGCGCGGTTGTGGGGATCGAGACCCTGGGTTGGTTCATCCAAGAAGAGGAGTTGTGGCCGCGTCATAAGACCACGCGCAAGTTCCAGACGTCGCTTCATGCCCCCCGAATAGCTGCTCACTTGGCGGTCAAGCACATCTGTAAGCTCTACCAATGCCGCAAGTTCAGTGATGGCGGCGCGCCGTTCGGCGGGTGGCTGACCGTAGAGCTGCCCGTGAAAGTCGAGGATGTGCCGCCCCGTCAGCACTTGGTCAAGGACGATTTCCTGAAAGGTGACGCCAATGCGACGGCGTACCTCGGCGGGCTGTTGGGTGACATCATACCCTGCCACATAAGCTGTGCCACTGGTGGGCAGTAGTAATGTGGTAAGAATGGAAAGCGCCGTGGTCTTACCAGCCCCATTGGGGCCGAGCAGTGCATAGATTTCGCCCGACCGGACTGTGAGATCCAAACCACGCAGGGCATGAACCGTTTGATGATCTGATGTGCGGAACTCTTTCGTCAGTGCTTGGGCCTGAATTGCGTTGGATAAAGCTGTCATGATTTTGCCAGAGTGATTAAGCCAGAGTGATCCGGGCTAGAGTACTTCCGTGATGCGCGCAACACCCACAGCAACGATCAGACCGGTAATTAAATAGCCAATGAGCGCTGTCTGGTATTTGGACGCGTCGGTGGGAGCAACCCTGGTGCGCCTCTGTGTGGCGTGCGCTACTATCGTTGCGATAAGCATGGTAACAGGATGTTCCCAGCTTGCAACCGGATCTATCCCTGTCCAGCGCTGTTGCATGATCCAAAGGATAAGGCCGAGCAGAAATTGTATATCAATGGAAATGGGAGTGAGCCGGTTGAGCCACTCGTCTAAGTTGTCCCAACGTCCCCTATTCAAAAGGCCGATTAACATTTTGACGATTGCTATGACCAACAAGACAATGACGACATAGCGCCAACCAGAATGGGCGTAGAATATGCCTGTTGCCATGTGTACAACTGCTCCTTTACAGAAAAGTGGGTGATTGGATGGTGACACTGCTGTCATCACCCTACAAACTCCGTTGTTCGCATCGTCTATCCTACGCTATTTGAGAGCATTCGCCAATCTTGGCCCTTTGTCCTGTGCATGATATGTTTGGACATGGTAGCGTTGCGTCCAATGGATGATAATTCTCCTGGGCCTATTTTGTAGTTCATTCGTTATCGCAGGGGTAAGTTGTTGTCTATGAGTTCGCAGGTCGAGGACCTCTCCAATTCTGAATTACTCCACCGCTGCCGCGCGGGGGATGGTCGTGCCTGGCAGGTGGTGGTGCAGCGTTATGGTCGTTTGGTCCATTCAGTGCCTGTGCGCTATGGGCTGAGCCCAACGGATGTAGATGAGGTGGGGCAGGAGGTCTTTATGGCTCTGGCTCAACAGCTAGACCGTATTGAGGAGCCGGATCGATTGGGTGGTTGGTTGATGACCACCGCGCGCCGTATAAGTTGGCGACTGATCCAGCGGCGGCGACAAGAACAACCCGCAGCAGGAGCGGATATTGCTGAGAATGAACTTGTTGCAGGGGATATGGTCGGGGTGACACCGGCACCCACCCTTGCTGAATTGGTGGCGGGGTGGGATCGTCAGGCGGCCTTGCAGACAGCTTTACAGCAGTTGGGCGACCGTTGCCGCCAATTGTTGCACATGATTTTCTTGGACGCTGACGAGCCAACCTATGAGGAGATTAGCACCCAACTTGGCATGCCCAAAGGCAGTATTGGGCCAACCCGTAATCGTTGTCTGGCCCAGTTGCGCGTGATTCTGGAAGACCTGGGCTTTCCGGATGGCACATGATCCACCCATAGACCACCGCTTCTATTCCCTGTATTTTTTTGGATACCCTGCGCCACTATTGAAATAGAACGAACAAAAAGCACCAACACGAACGAGTAAAATAGCAGACAGATCC
>CAMPHP010000922.1 GCA_946885925.1 uncultured Litorilinea sp. | reverse complement strand
CATCTACATGGTTAACGACGTACTGGGCTACGCTGCCACGTAGGACGCGTGCTAAACCTGTCCGCCCGTGTGTCGCCATCGCCACCACGTCCACATTTTCTTCCGCAACAAGATGCTCAATCTCTTCTGCTGGCTCGCCAAAGGAAATAATTAGCTTTACACGGTATCCTAACTCCTCTAGGCTGCGTACATAGGGCTGGATTGCTTCTCTACATAGGGCCTGCATGGAGGCTGTTTCCTGGTCTGCGTAGACAACAACTTCGTCGCCGACCATCACCGCGCTTGGCACAGGCGCAACATGGAGTAGGATGAGTTCGTTCTTGTCTGGCTCCAAAAGGCGTGTCACATACGGAAGTACATGTAGACCGAACTCTGCCTCATCAATTGGGATCAGTACTTTGTTGGTGCTGGGGGTGTTGGTGCTGAGGGTGTTGGTGCTCATGCTTTGGCTCCTATAAATGGAATATATAGGACAACATTGTCCTACGAGTTCAAATAGTATTTTTATGTCGCTACCTTGCTCGCGCGGTGGTAATTGTCTGCTCACTAGGATAGAGCCTATTCATGCCATTTACACCCGGCATGCGATGCGTTTGACGCCTGGTCAAAGGGAGAGTGTAGAATCTAGTCTCGCCAGGATCGCACCTGTCCACTCGACTAGGCAACAAACCCCTCCGCGGCCCGTTCTCTAGTAGCGGGACAGGCGTTATAGTGAAGAACAGTTTGGTATTGCCAAGTAACAGAGAGCGGTATAAAAGCCGAAAATGAGAACAGGGAGATGGAAAATGAGCGCAATTACAACTCGTAAGAATGTAGTGGTGCAAGACCCCCCAATTGCACGCTTTCTTTTTTCTGATACGCGTTCCGCCTGGATTTGGTTGATCCTGCGCGTGTGGCTCGGCTATCAGTGGGTGGATGCCTCGCTGCACAAGATCAATAATCCCGCCTGGGTGCAGACGGGTGAAGCGGTTAAAGGATTTTGGACGAATGCCATTGCGATCCCTGAAGGAGGCAAACCGCCCATTTCCTTTGACTGGTATCGCTCCTTCTTAGCCTTTTTGTTGGAGATTGAAGCGTACCGTTGGATGGCTCCAATGATTGCCTATGGGGAGTTGATTATCGGCGTAGCCTTGATTCTGGGGCTCTTTACGGGCATCGCCGCTTTCTTTGGGGCTGCTCTGAACTGGAGTTTTATGATGGCAGGAACTGCTAGCACAAACCCGCTGCTCTTTGTCGTCGCTATCGGGATTATGCTGGCATGGAAGGTAGCGGGATACATCGGCCTTGATTATTTCTTGCTCCCAATGCTGGGTACGCCGTGGCGTAATGCTCCCGCCGACACTGGTACTCCTACGCCGACACCCGTGCGCGGTTGAGTAAGCCACTGTGCGCTGGCAGGAGTTAGCTCACCCGGAGGCACAGCATAAAAGCTAGTGGGTGGGGAGTCTAGCATCGTCAACAGATCATCCTATATACGAGCGACTTGTGTTCAATGCAGGTCGTTCGTTTTTTGTGCTACGGATAGGTGGGGGCACTCAAGGATTAGCACGTGAGCCGTGACTTCAGGCCACCTAACTGCGGGGTCAACTTAGTGGTGGGATAGCAGTTCTTCCGCGGCCTGCTGGCAAGCATAGCAGAGCCTCGCGACAGGTCTTGCGATCAAACGTCCTCGTGCGATCGGTTGCCCGCAATGCTCGCAAATGCCATAGTGCCCTGATTCAATCGAGTCTAGCGCGGAATCGATCTCCTGGAGCTTTCGTTGGAGCATGGTGATCAAGATGGCCGCGGTCTCATGTTCGCGGATCTCGTCATCTGCCTCCTCTGGTTCCATATCGACTTCAGTGCACATTGATTCCTGTAAATGGGCTAATTCATCCACAACTTCTTGGCGCTCATGGCATAGCTCGGCCTTTTCCGCGAATAGGTTTTTTGTTAACATCATTGGACTCCTTTTCCGTCTTCTGTGCGGCTATCCGGTCGCACAGAACGCTAGGGGGACGTTGATGGCTGGTTCATCGTCCAAGCACCCACTGCACCCGCGCCAATGTGGATCAATGCAGGCACACCCAGCCAAAAGAGATAGGTTTCCTCACCTTTTTCCTCACCTAGGCTTGCTAGCGGGTTGCCTGCTAGCATCTACACGGCAAGTTGGGAGCAAAGTACGAACACCAATGCCGCTCCTGCTCCAATCAAGAGCGCGGTTCCCATGCCGAGCAGCGCCATGACAAGGGCCAGCAAGACAGCCGTTGCAAGGGAGGCGACCGTAATGCTGGCGGCATTGGCAGACAATGTACCCAGGAGACTGACATCGGGTCTCGGAGCCGGGAACCCTCTGCGTGGCTCCAAGGAAGGGGCTTGGCCTAGTTTTGTGGACGATAGAGCAAGTAGAGATTACTCCTTTGGCGGTTGATCTTCGCTGCGGACAATCTCAATCTTGACGCTAGCCAGGAGCGCGGCAAATGCTCCTAACGCTGCGAGCAGTGGTGCAAAGAGCGTCACAACGCCACCCACCACCGTTGCGGTAGCGGTAGCGTCGCCACTGATGGT
>CAMPHP010000921.1 GCA_946885925.1 uncultured Litorilinea sp. | reverse complement strand
TTCTGGGGATTGGCATTAACTGCCGGAATTTTCACAGCGGCGGCGAGTGGCGTTGTCAGATAGCGTTGGTGGACAAAGGTCTTTACAGGCAACTGCCAGCGAAGCGTCTCCAGCAGGTTGAGCATCCAGGCGTGGACCGTGCAGATCACCACGTCGCCTAGCCATTGGCGTTCCGCACTCTGCACCCCGACAACTCGCCCCTGCGTCTCAACAAAACCTTGCACCTGCTCGTGTTCGACAATCTCCACACCCAACTCACGGACGCGCTTCGCCAATGCCGGAATATACTCATCCGGCTCACTGTAGCCACCTAACGGATCAAACAACCCCTTGATCTCCTCGGTAGGAGCCAGTTCAGGCCAACGAGCGCGGATTTCGGCAGCATTCAAAATCTCATACGGCGCACCCAAACGGTCGTAGAGGGGCAGCAACGCCTCCCGCTCTGGCCAAGAAGCGGGGTCAAAGAGGTTCAGACAGCCTACATCCTGGAAGCAATAGCCAGGCAGGTCACTGGATAGCTCGCGGTAGAGTTCGAGACTTCGCTTGCGTGCCAACACCCCCGTCTCACTCCAGAGCAAGCCAGTAATAATCCCGGCAGCGCGGCTGCTGGAGCCGTCTCCGACTGGCCCTTTATCCAGCAGGATTATCTTGCCAAAGCGCATTCGCGCCAAGTGATAGGCTGTGCTCAAACCGATTACACCACCGCCGATGATAATGGCTGTCGAAGATTGCATGGAGATCTCCTGTGTAAAGCTGGCCTATGTGTAGCTAGAGACCGGCCTTCTGGACGAAGGCCGGTCTCTAGCCAGTTACGACTCAACCCTTATAACGCAACGGTCACAACGAAACCGTCACAACGCAAACGGCATGTAAAGCAACAGGTCTATTCGTTGATAAACCAGGAAGAAGGCACGTTGGGGTACCACTCTCCCTGCGTCCAGGTTGGCACGTTGCGCACCCGGTTGGTGACGATAGTCTGCTGGTAGATCTTGGGATCATCCACCACAAGACCAATCGACCAGATATTATTCATGTGAATCTCGAAGACTTCGTTGATCATTTCGATGCGCTTCGCCTCGTCTGCTTCACCCAGGATCAACTCGCGTAATTCGCGAATGCGCTTCACATCATCCGGCGGCTCGACACCTTGTTCGCCATTCGTGTCCAGCCACAAGGCCCATTCAGGACCCCACTGCCAGCCACTCAGAACAAAGGTGTTGGAGTTCAGCGTGGGGTGGACAGGGCCGCCGCCAAAATGAGCACCGCGTGCCGAGAGATCATGTTCGCCGCCATTGTGGCGTGCAGTCCAAAGCTCACCAGCCTCCGGCTGCACGATGGCGCGGATACCAACCTCCTCCCAGTATCCCCGTATAAATTCCATGACAGAAGGTGTCTCTGGCGGCCAAGCGGCATTCGCGGCAATCACCAGCAGCAGTTCCTCACCGTCCAGGCCTAAACGGTATCCCTCGCCATCCCGCTCGGTCAGGCCGATTTCGTCCAGGAGTTGGTTCGCCAATTCTGGGTCGAATTGGGCATAGGACTGAAACAGTTCAGACTCACCGTGATAGGGCGGGCCTTGCAGTGGTGCTACCTGTGAAGGGAAGACAGCGCCCTTCCAGACCAACTTGATCAGCTCATCACGGTTAATTGCCACCGAAAGTGCTTGGCGGAAACGCACGTCATTGTACAACTCCTTACGCGCCTCATCCGGATGGTTGAAGTTGAACATAATGTTCGAGAACGAGTTGGGCATCCAAGTACCGTAGACGAGGCGGTAGCCCGCTTTCTCCTGGTTCTCCAAGATAATTGGCATATTGGCAACACCCCCGTTAAAGCCGATGCTGCTCCAATCTAGCTCGCCAGCAATGGTCTTCAGGAGTTGTGCTTCGGTGTCGGCCACGCGAGTTGTGCGAATCTCATCAATATATGGAAGTTGGTTGCCCTCGGTATCAACTTTCCAATAGTAGGGATTGCGGCTATAGGTCTGGATCTGCTGCGGAGGCCACTCATTGGGAACCCAGGCACCAAGCGTCGGCTTGTCGGGGTTGTTGCGGTCAGTCATATGCTGGAAGAAATCTACCCAGCTATCAAACCCCTCTTCTTCCATCAGACTTTCGATGGCTGACATGTCGGCGTGATCGGGGTGAAACTGCGAGAGGTAGTGTTCAGGCATGGCGACAGGCTCAATGCGCGGACCACCCCAACTGCCCAAATAGGTGACGAAGAGCGCATAGGGTTCTGTAAATGTGAACTCGACCGTGTAATCATCAATCTTGGTCAGTTGGCCCAGTTCGCCACCGCGGGTGAGGACAGTCGGCTTGCTGGGTGTGAGTTCATCGTTGAGAATGACGGATTCCCACCAAAAGAGAATATCATCGGCAGTGAACGGCTCGCCGTCACTCCATTTGACCCCTTCGCGCAGGAAAAGCGTGATGGTCTTGCTGTCTTCAGAAACTTCCCATCCTTGTGCCAGATTCGGAATAATTTCCTGACCGTCGGGCGAGAAGGTTGTCAGAGGATCAATCGTCCAGTAGTTATAGATGGTGGGA
>CAMPHP010000920.1 GCA_946885925.1 uncultured Litorilinea sp. | reverse complement strand
TTAGGGGTTCAGAAGGATTTACGCGCATGAAGTCTCTAGACTAAGGTAGATTTCGCACATTCTTTGGAAGTGCGTAAACTTCTGCCATAACGAATGGCAGATACAAACGTCTTACATAGATAGCAGATGGTTCATTGTACGAGGCAGGAATATCTCTGTCAATTTGGCGGGAGGGCTATGCCGGGCTGCGCGTTGACCAATTTTGATATTTCAATCCAAGGGGAAAAAGCGCCCTATTCAATTACGGCGCGTTATGATTCCTTTACAGCCAGCGGCGAGTTTACTCCGAGCATTGCCGATCCTGAATGGCACAAAGCCTATCACAGCCTTGCCCAATCTATGCTCACGCCCGACGCCGACACCGTTATGGCAGTAGGCAGCCGCTTGTGGGCTACACTCATACGCGGCCCGGTTCGCGATCTCTGGGTATCGGCGCGCGCCGACATTGAACGTGGCCGCGTGGCAGGGCTGCGGCTGCGCTTGGATCTCCAGCCGCCACCTGTAGCTGCGCTTCCGTGGGAAGCTCTCTATGATCCCGACCGCAATGTGGTCTTTGCCGCCCATCCACACTTTGCCCTTGTGCGTGTCGCAACCATCTACCAGCATGTAGGCTCACCGCGCCCTCTGGCTGTACAGTTGCCTCTACGTATCTTGATCGCCGCACCCGACGATGCCGGTGGTGTGCTCGACAGCCAGCGCGAGATTGCAGAAGTAAGCCAAATCATGGGCAAGTTCAGCCACAGCTATGTCCAGGTTGAAACGCTAACCGGCCCTTTTACCATTACCGACCTCCGCACCAAGCTTGCCAAAGTGAATCCTGTAATTCTGCACTTTATTGGCCACGGTGAACCCTCTGGCCTCTGGCTGTGGCAGCGTGGACGACCCAGCTTAACGCCCGCACAATCACTGCGCGCCGTAATGGAACGTTCTCCGTCGGTAAGATTGGCCCTGCTCAATAGCTGTCTGGCAGCGCGCCCGACTGGCCCGCACGCCTTTGGTGGAGTCGCCGCGCAACTGCTCCAAGCAGGCTTGCCCGCGGTCATCGGCATGCAATACCCAATTCGCAATGACGCAGCTATTGACTTTGCCCAGTTTCTCTATGAAGAACTGCTTAGTGGCTCTTGTCCTGGCGTCATTGATTATGCCATCAGTGCTGCTCGCAGCGGTCTCTATGCTGTCAACCCTGGCGATTTTAGTTTTGGCACGCCCATCCTCTGGCTTAACAGCGAAGAGGGTCGCATCTTTGCACCTAGCAGCGATACAGGTGACAATAGAGAGAACGGCAGCGGGGAGGACATAGAGACGGATGAAGCCGTACAATCATCTACTCTGGCAGAAACACCCGCCATTGACATCAGCGCAGAAAACGAGTGGATCAACTACATGGTCGCCACCACCAATTTGGACCACTTGCCTGCGGACTTCTATTTCCTACGCAACAAGTGGGTCAACCTGGTGAATGAATTGCGGAGTCTGCTCCATCAACTATCGGTCTTGGTCAAGCAACCGGACGGTGCGATCTATATGGAAAAAGTAGCAGATTACCGCCGCTATAGAGCATCCCTCCTGCGAGCCAAACGGTTGATCGAAGAAGCTACGTCAAGCGCCTAGCCTTGCCACCCTGTTATGCACACATCGCACCCTTCTTGGCACCGTTCAAGCTTGGCTTTAGTGCGCCTCTTGCTGGTCTTTACTGCGCTTTGTTTGGTCCTAAACCAACTTGACCTTGCCTTTCGCCTTGCCCGCGACCAGACCATCGGTCAACAAGAGTCGTTCACATCATTATTCACATCACCCAACTTGCCCCGGTCGGACACACTCCCCTTTCTTGGCATTAATGCCGACCTTACAAACCTAGCATCTGAAGACCAAGTGCCAGCTCTGGATGAACTACGTGCGGCTGGATTTGGCTGGGTGCGACTGCGGCTCTCATGGGATCAGGTGGAGCCAACCGCCGGTGAGTTTAACTGGAGCAGCGCAGATAGAGCTGTGGATGCACTCACAGCCGCCAATCTCGTGCCCGTTTTGGTGCTGGATGGTTCGCCGCAATGGGCACGCGCGCCCACAGATGGCGATGATAATCCCTTCGCCCCTCCTGCCACGCCACACACCTTTGCACGCTTTGCCGAGGCTGTAGCCATGCGCTATGGCGACCGTGTAGACTTTTATCAAATCTGGGATGAGCCAAACATTGCGCCCCACTGGGGTACACAGCATATTGAGGCCGCAAGCTATGCACGCCTTCTCAAAGCTGCCGCCACAACTATCCGCGATGTAGACCCCAAAGCATTCATCCTGCTCGCCGCCCTCGCTCCTACGGCTGACCGCGGCCATCTTGCCCAGGATGAAGCCTATTTTCTCAACCGCCTCTATGCCGCGGGCGCAGCGCCCTATTTCGACGCTGTAGCCATCGAACCCTTTGGCTTTGCCACACGACCAGACGATCTCGCCGTTGACCGTTCAACGCTCAATTTCCGGCGAACGCTCTGGATACGCCAAGCCATGTTGGATGCGAAGGATGGGGATACACCGATTTGGATTGTACGCTATGGTTGGACTCGCCTTC
>CAMPHP010000919.1 GCA_946885925.1 uncultured Litorilinea sp. | reverse complement strand
GTTATTATCAATGGAAATCCCAACAAGCCCTTAGTGGTTGGTGATGATGCAATCATTGGCGCGGGTGCGTGTGTAACAAAGTCCGTCGATCCAGGGGTTACTGTTGTGGGCGTACCAGCTAGGCCCTTAGTCAGGTCATAGCTCTGGCATATGTGCCAGATGCACGGTGTCATATTTTCTTAGGATTACCTGCGGTCTATTGCTACTGTCAGACGTCCATATTTATCATTATGTTCGCCATTGCATTTTTGGACTATGTGATTAAGGTAAAAACCGTTTTATGCCCCCATCCTCTATCTTTCTCTCTCCCCCACACCTCTCCGGCCTTGAGCAGACCTTTGTTGCCGAAGCATTTGCCTCCAACTGGATTGCGCCACTGGGGCCGCAGGTGGATGCTTTTGAGCAGGAGTTTGCCGCGGCAGTGGGTGCGCCCTATGCGCTGGCTTTGAGTTCGGGTACAGCGGCTCTTCATTTATCGTTGATTCTGGCTGGGGTAGGGGCTGGTGATGAAGTACTCGTCTCCACACTGACCTTTGCTGCCAGTGCCAACCCGATTGTTTATCTGGGTGGGCATCCAGTCTTTCTGGATAGCGAACGTGTGTCTTGGAATATGGATCCAGCCTTATTGGCTGACACGCTAGATGCCAAGGCGCGGCGAGGACGTTTGCCCAAAGCCGTCGTATTGGTCCATCTCTATGGGCAAAGTGCCGATGTCGATCCCATCTTAGCAGCCTGCCAACGGTACGATATCCCCTTGATTGAGGATGCGGCGGAGGCTCTGGGCGCGACCTATCAGGGCCGGGCTCCAGGCACCTTTGGCAAAACGGGGGTTTACTCCTTCAATGGCAATAAGATTATCACTACATCGGGTGGCGGCATGTTGGTCTCAGAGGATGCGGGCTGGATTGAGCAAGCCCGTAAGTTAGCCACCCAAGCGCGTGACCCAGCCCCTCACTATGAGCATTCAATGATTGGCTATAATTACCGTTTGAGCAATTTGCTGGCCGGGGTTGGCCGCGGTCAGCTTCGTGTGCTAGAGGAGCGAGTGCAGGCGCGCCGGCGCAATTTCGCTGCATACCAAGCTGCCTTGGGTGATTTGCCCGGGCTTGCCTTTATGCCAGAAGCCTCTTGGGGACGGCATACCCGTTGGCTGACCGTCATAACCATTGAGCCTGAGCAATTTGGAGCCACTCGTGAAGACGTGCGCTTGGCATTGGCGGCTGCTCATATTGAAGCGCGCCCAGTCTGGAAACCCATGCATCTCCAGCCGGTTTTTGCTGCTTGCGAAACCGTGGGGGGGGCAGTCGCAGCTGAGTTCTTTGAGCACGGACTCTGTCTGCCCTCTGGCTCCAATCTAACCCCGGCGGAATTGGCGCGCGTCTGCACGATTGTACGTGCATGTGCCCAGCCGTCTGTTAAGAATGCAACAGTTGCCCAATCTCGATAAATGCTTGTTTTAGAGAGACAATTTCCTTTCCTCAAAAGTGCCGTGCTGCATCGCGCCGCATTCTATAACGTAATCGGGCTTTTGCTGACGGTAAACTTCTTCGCACAAGATGAGTGCTGGAGATGCCATGTTGGCGAATGGCTGGACATCCCTGCGCAGGTCGCTGAGGTAGACGCGATTGTGGTGCTTGGTGGAGACGTTGCCCACCGCCTGCCCTTGGCGGTTGAGTTATTCCAGGCAGGTGTTGCGCCAGAGTTGTGGTATACGGGTGCTACTGAAGAGGGCTTGAACGATACGGGGAATGAAACATCCAGTGCATACCGGCGTGCGGTAGAACTGGGTGTACCGGCTGAAGCCATTACACTGCTTGCTACGACGAGTACGTGGGAGGATGCTGAAGAGATCGCTGCGGCAGTGCAGGCGCGTGGGACGCATAGCATCTTGGTGGTGACCAGTTGGTATCATGGGCGGCGTGCGCTCTGTGCAATCCAGCAGCAGGTACAAGACTCCTCAGTCCAAGTCTATTACCAACCAGCCGCCACCCCCGGCTTTGGCCCTGCCGATTGGTGGCAGGTAGAGGCGGGACAGCGCATTGTAACCACGGAACTCTATAAGATCATCTTCTACACTGGCTATTATGGCCTAACTCCTTGGATCTGCTGAACAGTCTCCACCCGGAGAGAACCGTCAAACTCTGGTAAATCCCTTCCCTCATCCTTGCATTTCTGTCAGTCTTTAACCTCACGGAAGCCATTTTAGAGAATCCACACTTGACGATCGCGCAAGAAACACTCAAAATAGAGTTAAATCTGACAATATTGTAGGATCTCATGCACTATGTGGAGCTCGCTTGCAGTCATGGCTGACTAATGGACTGCCCGTTTATCGAAGTGCTTGAAGTACGTAGTGCTTAAACCCCTGATACATTGAACGGAGTGTAGATTGTCAACCAAACTGAATCCCCCGCGAAGCCGTGTTATCCGTGCCTTGCGTGTTCGTTACCTCATGTTGTTTGATCTGCTCCTCATCTGGTGTGCCATTTTGATGGCCCTGGTTTTGAGGCTGGAGCAGGTAGATCGGGCATGGAGTTATCTTCTGACAAGCGGGTGGCCGCTCTTGGTG
>CAMPHP010000918.1 GCA_946885925.1 uncultured Litorilinea sp. | reverse complement strand
GACGCTATGCAGACCATCGCGCGTGGCAGTGATGTACGTAATCTAACCTAAGTTACTACATTTAAAGATCACGCCGTTTTGTCACCCCGTAGGGGTCTCTCTGAGATCGCACCATCAGAGAGACCCCTACGGGGTGACAGATGCGTGTAGCAACTTAGGTTAATCTAGCACGTGGACACTTCATGATCCCAACTCCAGTACAAGGCCCAGCGCGCGATGCTGTGGCGATTATCGCCCAACGGCTTGTCGCCTGGGGCTTGCCGCCGGATGATGCAGCGTTTGCCTTACAAGGCGCTGTTCATTGGCGTGATGTAGCCCCGCGTGAATACCTCTTCACCCAGGATGCACCAGTCACAGCCATCTATCTGTTGGTTGAAGGCAGAGTCTTGCAGGAGAAGATCATCGAGGACGGCCAGGGCAATCGCCGCGTTATCCTACGGCGCGAGGCACAGCCCGGCGAGTGGATCGGCCATTATGACATGCTCTATACCGAACAATACGGCACGCGTGCCCGCGCCATTGAACCCAGCCGCGTCATTGAAGTAGCAACGCCGGCGCTCAATCGCTTGCTCTATCGCTATCCCCGTGTGCGCCACCAGATTGCGCCGCTGGAAAAGATCAGCCGGCTACGCACCGTTCCCCTCTTTGGCAATCTGGATTTGACTGTACTCAGCTATGTAGCCGATGTCTGCCGTACCGAGCGAATTCCGGCAGACACACTCCTTTATACAGCAGAACAGCCAGCCGATGACCTCTTTATCATCGACCAGGGTCAAGTAATCTTAAGCGGTGATAGATATGCAGACACGGGCGTCGGTAATGGCATGGCCTTTGGCTTCATTGACCGGCGTGTAGGCGGACGCAACGCCGCGGCTCCCCCCTATGGTCATTCGGCCAAGACCAGTGTCCCCACCACCATCTTTGTTATCTCGCGCCGCCACTTGCTCGACCTGGCTGATTTGTCGCCAGAGATCGCGGGCAACACATTGCGCCAACAAGTGGAAGACGCATTAGCTGCGGTCACAGTCTTTGCCAATTACACCTCCGAAGAACGCCGCGCCTTACTTGGCTACATGAGCCATTACTACATCCCGATTCATCATCTGGTCATGCAACAAGGGGAAGTAGGCGATAGTTTGTGGATTCTCATGCCGGGGAGTCGTGCCACGCTCTATGCGCTCGAAGGCGGCCAAGCACTCCAGCCCACGCCTGTCTATGGCCCCAACTTCTTTGGTGAGTTAGCATTGCGGGTGGATCATACGCTCAATTCAACGGTACAAGCTGAACCCGGCAGCCAGTGGCTGCGTCTCCATCAAGCCGACTTCCGCGCTTTCTTGCGTCAGTACGGCCAACATCTCCAATCAAAGCTGACGCTCAGCCCTGCTGCCGAGCGATACTTGGGTCGCGCACAGGAGCGCAGACGCTATCCCTGGCTGCAAGTGGGCGAAAATCTGGTGCTCTTTCAACTGCGCCATCCACTGGCCCTATTACGCAATATTCTTTTCTCTCTCATCGTTTCCAGCTTGTTCATCTTTTCTTGGGTCTCATTGGCGGCTCAAGGCTGGTTAGCGCCCTGGCTCTTATGGCTTTTTGGCATATTGGGTGTGATCTCGGTATTGCAATTCATTTGGGGACTGATTGACTATCTCAACGACTACTTGTTGGTAACAAACCAGCGCTTAGTACGCCAAGAACAGGTACTCTTTATCAGTGAATATCGCCAAGCAGCCTTTCTTGAGCAGATTCGCAACATTGATGTTCAGGTTGGTTTTTGGGGCAATCTGCTCAAATACGGCGAGTTACAAATCCAAACCGCCGCAACCAATGGAACCATTGATTTTGACTTTGTCCCCGACCCAATCCGAGTCAAGCAGACCATCTTGGAACAGCAGAATCTACGCCAACAACATTATCAAGCGTCGAGCAAGATGGTCATTCAGAATTTATTAGAAGAACGCTTTGGCTTGCGGCTGCGGTTGCCACCGCGTGTCATTCCTGGTGACGCGATGCCAACGATCCAGTTGACGCAAAACTGGCAAGAACGAATACGCCATGCCTTCGATATCGGTGCCCATCTGGAAATCCGCACCGATGAGCGCATTATCTGGCGCAAGCACTGGATTATCCTCCTCGGGCGCGCCATCGTGCCTTTGGCGGGTATCATCACCATCCTGGCAATCCTCATTGGCGAACAGCTTTTGCCGCTGCCGCTTCAGCCCTTCGTAATGCCGATTAATCTTGTGTTGGTCGCGTTGGGATTATGGATGATGGGGTGGCTGGCGTGGATTGTTGCCGACTGGCGCAATGACACCTATGAGATAGACGCCAAACAGATTGCCGATGTCGAAAAGAAGCCTCTCTTCTTCTCCGAACAACGGCGAACCGCACTGCTGGGGGAAATTGAGAATATCGAGGTCAGTATCCCCAGCCCGCTCCACTACTTGCTCAACTTTGGCAATGTGCGTCTACAGACTGCCGCCTCCCAGGGTGAATTTTCTTTTGACTGGGTACCTAATCCACGCGGAGTTAGCGAAGAAATTCGCCGCCGTATCGAGGTTTACCGCTACCAGC
>CAMPHP010000917.1 GCA_946885925.1 uncultured Litorilinea sp. | reverse complement strand
GCGTTGAGCAAGGATGCTGGCCCGGTTGGGGAATTGATGTATGGATCGATCCACGCTCGGTAGGCGGAGACACGAGTATAGACGCCATACTTGTTGGGATGGGCACAGCCATCGCCAAAACTGACAAGCCCCACCTGTTTCCAGCTACCATTGTTGGGAACAACAAGCGGGCCGCCACTATCGCCTTTACAGGCATCCTTGCCCCCTGTGGCATAGCCCGCGCAGATCATGCCGTTGGTGATGGGAATAGAGAGCACCGCGCCGCATGTTGTATTGCTGACGATGGGCACGCTGACCTCTTGTAGAATGGTTGCGGAAGCACCCGTTTCTGAAACTTGGCCCCATCCTGTCGCGGTGGCAAGCGTATTAACGCGCACAAGCCCATCGTCAGCAGGACTCTCGATCAGCGAGGCCAGCGCCACATGCCCATTTAAGACAGCAGGTCTATCAAGCTTGAGGAGCGCAATATCATCTTGCCAAGTGGAGATCTCAAAACTCGGATGGCGCACAATTTGTACAACCTTGCGCTGCTGCTCGCTTGCTTCCGTGGCTAGCCTGTCATGATCGCCCAAGACCACCCCAATCTCATCCGGCTCAACCTCCTGTAAACAGTGTGCTGCGGTCAGTACCCAGCGTGGGTGAATCAACGAACCGCCACAGAGAGCCGCACCAATCTGCAACCGCACCTGCCAAGGCCACTCACCAGGTGAAGCGGGTCCGCCCCCTACAATATCGGTGTCTTGAGGAACCAGCGTTGCTCCGTCTGGACTTTGGGCATGGAGATAGAATGGATAGAGGACGAGCAGGACAAGAACGACCAGTAGGACGAGCAACGTATGGTAGGGGGAAAATCTTCTCGGCATAGAAATTAGGACAAGGTTCTTATCTGTCATTCCAACCGAAGGGGATTCCTCCCTTCGGTCGGAATGACAGTATTCTGTTATGCGTGAGGGATCAACTTGATTACTTCAGCCCTTTAATTCCCTTGCGACCAGCAAACTTGGCGCGCGGGCCAAGTTCCGCCTCAATTGCCAAGAAGCGGTTGGCAACTGGACCAGTACCGCCCTCACGCAAATGCAGCGTGTTGAGCCCGACGCAATAGTCAGCGATATGGTAGCCCTCGCCACGACTGTCACAAGGCATCACACCATAGCCTGCACTATAGGCCATCTGCACCGCGTCAAAGGCTTCGGAAATGGTGCCGATCTGATAAACCTTGAGCAACATGGTATTGGCAGCGCCAGTCTCAAGCCCTTGCTTGAGACGGTCGGGATTGGTCGTAAAGAGATCATCACCGACAATCTCAATGCCCAGCCGCCGAGTTAACTCGGCATGACCTTCATAGTCGTTCTCGTCCAACGGGTCTTCGAGGATCACAAACGGGTAGTTGGCGACCATCTCTTCATAGAGACGCATAAGGTCATCGCGCGACTTGTCTTCGGCAGAGAAGATTCCCACATAGCAATCTTTGTCCTTCTCATAGTAGGTGCCTGCCGCCACGTCTACCTGGATGCCAACCTTGCCTTCATAGCCCAAGTTCTTGATCGTCTCAACCTTCACATCCCACAATTCGCGGTCGTGCCTGACGAGGCCCGCAGGCACCAGCCCCCAACCGTTGTGCGTATCCAGGTTGTACTTCACCTTGAGCAAGCGGCAGAACTCCTTGCTCAAAGTCCAGGCGGCATAGGAGGCGTCGCTATAGGTGTCGAAGCCATAGCACATAAATGAATAGCTCGGCTTGCCACCAGAGCGTTTGCCGCTGCCATAGCGCCCGCTGCCGATCAACGTGATCACCCCAGGCACGGGCAAGGTGGTGGCGTTGACACCGCCGATATGCTGGTAGAGAGGGATACCCAGACTGGCCGCGCCCGCTTGCAAAACTGCGGCGGAAACGCTCCCCGTGGCATTGCCCCCCAACTTCGACTTGGTAGGCGTGTCATCGAGTTCAATGATCGCCTCGTCCACCTCTAGCTGCTTGGAGGCATCCAGGCCGATCACTTTGGGGCCAATCGTGTTGATTACATGGTCTACGGCCTTTTGCACGCCGCGGCCATTCCACTTCTTGCCGCCATCATAGGCAAACTGGACTTCATGTTCACCTACAGAGACACCCGCGGTCACCACGGCAACGCCTTTGGCTCCATTTTGGGTGGTAACAGTAGCTTCTACACCTGGATGACCGCGATCTGAAAAGATCTGGCGTGCGGTCACAGCAACAATGGTCGATCCTGCTGGCATTCTTTGACTCCTCTTATCTCTTATATAGATACGTACTTTCGTCCGGCTAGATACCATTCATGACGATCAGAAATTGACTCACGCAGAGATCCTCTCTCTACTCCGCCAAAATCAGCGTGACACTCAGATCACCCATGCTCATGCCAGGAATGGCGACGATACCATCGCCGAGGGTATAGAGCGCGGGCGACGTGTCATGGTGTTTGAGTGCATCAGCCAAGTCAATGCCCTGTGCTTGGGCGCGGGTAAGGGTGCTGCTATCCACAATACCGCCAGTCAAAACGGGAATGTTGGCATACTTATCGTCTTCGACAAACTGATGACCAGGGCCATC
>CAMPHP010000916.1 GCA_946885925.1 uncultured Litorilinea sp. | reverse complement strand
GTACTGCATTGTCGATGTAATCCTTGCGTCGCGCCACCAATGTTTCATGATCGCGGCCGGTCTGGAAGAAGCCGCCCCCTTCTGCGTCGTGGAACTGCTCAAAGATCACTTGGGTCAAACGGCTGGCCTCGCCCAACCAACGCAGATCAAAGGTAGCTTCATAGAGTGCTACCAAACTGAGCGCAAACGCGGCGTAGTCCTCTAGATAGGCATTAAAGCGGGCGCGGCCATCCTTGTAGGAGCGATAGAGTTTGCCATCGGGCTGGCTCATCTGTGCCAATATGAAGTTCGCAGCGGCAATGGCGGCATCCAGCGCATCTTGCCTCCCCAAGACCACACCACATTCTGCCAGCGCATGGATCATCAGCCCGTTCCACTCCACCAGGATCTTTTCATCGCGTGCAGGCTTCACCCGCTTTTCGCGTTCGACAAAGAGCTTGGCTTTGGCTTCCATCAGGATGCGCTCCACCTCTTCAGTCGTCAAGCCGAAATCCTTCGCCACACTCTCTGCCGTGCGCCGTACATGCAGGATATTCTTTCCCTCAAAGTTCCCCGCCTTGGAGACACCATAATACGCTTCAAAGACCTGGGCAGCGGTGGGGTCTAGTACGGCTTCGATCTCGGCAGGTGTCCACACAAAGAACTTGCCCTCCTCGCCTTCGCTGTCGGCATCTTGGGTAGCATAAAAACCACCTGTGGGTGCGGTCATCTCGCGCAGCACATAGTCGATTGTCTCATGCAACACGCGGTGGTAAAGCGGTTGCTGGCTCAACTGCCAAGCGTGCAGATAGACTGAGAGCAACTGGGCGTTGTCATAGAGCATCTTCTCAAAGTGGGGTACCAGCCAGTAGGCATCCACACTATAGCGATGGAAGCCGCCGCCCAACTGGTCATAAATGCCACCCAACGCCATCTGCTCCAGCGTTAACTCGGTCATGTAGAGCGTGTCGAGATCCCCTGTGCGTAGATACTGGGTGAGAATAAATTCCAGGGTCATTGGCTGGGGAAATTTGGGTTGGGTGCCAAAGCCGCCATGCTGGTCATCAAAGTATTGGTGCAGGTTAGAGACTGCCTCGTCCAGGGTTTCTGTACCCAGGTCTGTCGCTTGGCTCTGGAATTGGGCGGCGCGGCGCAGCATGGAGGTGAGCCGTTCGGCTTGTCCTTCCACCTGGTCACGACGCTCGCGATAGGCTTCAGCTACCGAGCGCAACACCTGGACAAAGCTAGGCATCCCATAGCGCGGTTCGGGTGGGAAGTAGGTGCCGCCATAAAAAGGCTTGCCATCCGGTGTAAGAAAGACGCTCATCGGCCATCCCCCTTGTCCGGTCATGGCTTGCACAGCGTCCATGTAGATCGAGTCGAGATCGGGCCGTTCTTCGCGATCCACCTTGATGTTGATAAATAGCTCATTCATGAGATTGGCGGTAGCCTCATCCTCAAAGCTCTCCCGTTCCATCACATGACACCAGTGGCAGGCGCTGTAGCCGATGGAGAGAAAAATGGGCTTATCGGCTGCGCGTGCGGCTTCCAACGCCTCCTCGCCCCAGGCATACCAATCCACCGGATTGTGGGCATGTTGGCGCAGATAGGGGGATGTCTCGTTGATCAGCCGGTTGGTGTGCTTGGGATTGCTCTGCTCGTGCATGAGTTTCTTCTTTCTATCGTCAACCTTTAATCGCTAAGTTTCAATTGGCAACTTTTAATCCGCTACTTTTACAGCAACCGCGGTTAAGCGGGAACTGCTGAGCTGCGTTGTAAGATCTGGCCCGGTACACTTGCTGGATCTGCACACAGATATACGGTGCATTCCTGATTACTATACCATTAGGTAGGACCATTAGGTAGGTTTGTTAAGTAGGGTATACTATGCTTAGAGCCTAAAGCTCTGGAACGAAGCATTCAAATTGCTCGAAGCACCCCTAGCCTTTACATTATTCTTTGCCAACATAATTCTTTACCGACATATCAATACATGATAAGGAGAACCCCTATGCCCATCAAAGCGCGTGGTGCGATTTCCCGTGTCCCTGGAGAAGCGGTCAGCATTGAAGAGTTTACGATTGACGATCCGGGCCAGGATGAAGTGTTGGTGCGTATCTTGGCATCAGGTGTCTGCCACACAGACCTGGGCGTAAAGAATGGCGTCTATGGAAGCAGCGGCTATCCTTTCATCTTGGGCCATGAGGGTGCGGGCGTGATCGAAGCGGTCGGCCCCGGTGTCACCACGCACAAGCCAGGAGATCATGTAATCTTGGCCTGGCGCGCACCTTGTGGACAATGCCGCTTTTGCCGGACGGGACGGCCAAACTTCTGTGCTGCCAGCCTCAACGCGGAAAAGCGCATGCGTACCCACGACGGCCATTTGCTCAATCAGGTCTTGGGTATTGGTACCTTTTGCACCCACACACTGGTACATGCGGATCAGGCGATTGCCTATGATCCGCAATTGCCCGCGCCGCAAATGTCCCTGATCGGTTGCGGGGTCATGACAGGCGTGGGTGCAGCGCTTTATGCTGCGGGAGTGCGTCCGGGGACAAGTGCGGCAGTCTTTGGCTGTGGCGGTGTGGGCGAC
>CAMPHP010000915.1 GCA_946885925.1 uncultured Litorilinea sp. | reverse complement strand
CATCCCATACGCGCAACCCCAGCACTGTCTTGCCCAGCAACATCGCATTGTAGGCTAGCGCGCGGCAGGAACTCTGCCACATCTCCTGCCCAAAGATGAGGCCATGTTGTGCTTCCATGCGCTCGCCAAAACCTCGTTGTTCAGGCACAAAGACCATAAAGCCCTGGCGCGCCAGTTGATGTGCATAATCGTAGTTGTGGACCTCAATATGTGCAGTTTCGGCTTGCCGGGTTTCCTCGCTGCGCGGCACCCCCAGTAGATGCGCCGCACCCCCGCTGCCGTGACCATGCAGCGCAATCACAGGCCGGTAGGGCGGCTCAACATTGCGTGGTGTCAACACATAACAAGGGGTATAAAGGCCCTCTTCGCTTTGGAAGGCAACTCTTTCAAGCGCATAGTCCGGCAACTCCCGCTGCTCAAGCACGATAGGCTGCAAGGCAATCTCACGCGTGGGAAAACCACCGAGGAGGTCTATCAACTTGGCGCTAAGTTGCTCGCGCCAAACCGCCCATTCCTCACAGGTGGTTGCGCGGAAGGCAAGCTGCCGCGGCATCGCTGCGTACTGCTGCCACAAGGTTGTGAGAGTCGTAAAGTCCAACACTTCTGCCATCGACATAACCCCAGTCGCTCAAAATGGAGGGCAGGCACGCAGCCTCACCCCTTGATACCAGACATCACAATACCACGCACGAAATACTTTTGCAGCAACACAAAGAGCACAAAGATCGGAATAATACTTAGCAGCGTACCCGCCATCAAATAGTGATAGAGGGTATTAAATTGTAGCCGGAAATAAGAAAGCCCTACGGTCAGGGTCATCTTCTCTTGATTGGTGAGATAGATGATCGGCAGCAGGAACTCATTCCAGTGATTCATAAAGGTAAAGAGTGCCAACGTTGCCAAGACGGGCTTGGCGAGTGGCAAGTAAATCCGCGTGAAGATGTGGAAGTGCCCAGCGCCATCAATCGCCGCAGCATCGCTGTAATCCTGGGGCAAGGTCAGGAAGAATTGGCGAATCAGAAACGTACCAAAGGCACCGCCAAACCAAGCCGGGACAAAGAGCGGATAGTGTGTATTCACCCAACCTAGTTTGTTAAAGAGAATATAGGTGGGAATCATCGTCACATGGCCTGGAATCATCAACGTTGCCAGCAGCAGAATAAAGAGCACCTGGCGACCTGGAAAATTCATGCGCGCAAAGGCATAGGCTCCCAACGAGGTTGAGATCAGTTGGCCCACAGTGCCGAGAAGGGCAATCTTGAGACTGTTGAAGGCAAAGGTTCCAAAAGGGAAGCTCTGGACAACTTCAGCATAGTTGTTCCATTGCAGTGGGCGGGGAATCCACTCTGGCGGATAGGTCAGCGCTGCACCCTGCGTCTTGAGTGAGGTCGAAAGCATCCACAGAAAGGGCATGACCATCAGGATCGCCCCTATCCAAATTACACCGTGGAGCAAAAGCCGCTGTACAGCATAAAGAAGGGTGCGCTGAGTAATCCGGCTTTCAACGCGAGAAGTGAAAGCCATGCCTCGATTTGCAGATCTGCTTTCAGATCTACTCATAGGTCGTAGTTCGTCCATCGTGCTTGCAATCTAAATTGCGCTAGGGTAATCGCCAAGACAATGGCAAAGAGCACATAGGCCGCCGAAGCAGCATAGCCCATATTGTTATAGCGAAAAGCATTCAAATAGATAAAGAGGCCCAGCACAGTTGTGGCATAGGCGGGGCCGCCCTCGGTCATGACGAAGACTTGCTCAAAGACCTGGAAGGAGACGATACAGGAGATGACCAGGACAAAGAAGGTTGTCGGCGTGAGTAAAGGCCAGGTCACATTCCAGAAGCGCTGCCAACGGTTTGCACCATCGATCATGGCAGCCTCTTCGAGTTCCTGCGGGATGCCTTGGAGACCCGCAAGGAAGATGAGCATATTGGTGCCAAAGCCCTTCCACACGCTCATGATGATCACCGCTGGCATGGCCCAAGTGGTACTACCCAACCACGCCGGGCCTGGAATTCCTATATTCTCCAGAAAGTAGTTGATCGGGCCAAAGTTCGGGCTAAAGAGCCATGTCCAGATCAGGGACGCGGCTACCGCGGACGAGACCACGGGCAGAAAATAAACTGCGCGATAAAATGCCGCAAAACGCAATTGTTGGTTGAGCAACAAGGCCACACCGAGCGCAACCGCCATATTCAAAGGCACATTGAGCGCAGTGAAGTAGATGGTATTCCAGAGCACCTTACGCGGGAGATCTTGTTCAATCAACGTCTGGTAATTTTGCAGTCCAACCCATTGTGGCGGCAGCAAAATATTCCAATTGGTGAAGCTGACCAGAAACCCCACAATAACAGGCCCCAGGCTAAACAAGACCAGCCCGATCAAGGTGGGGAGGAGAAAGAGATAGGCCAGCGCAGCTTCGTTGAACTGCTTACGTTGGCGGTTGGTTAGCCAAGGAAAGCCTGTCTGTACTCTTTGTGTCATCGGTACGACTCGAGGTATCTGATATGCCTAGAAATTGAAATGTGCCCGTTCCTACTACAAAAAAGCCAGTCAACCTGTCATTCCGACGCAGGAGGAATCCCTCG
>CAMPHP010000914.1 GCA_946885925.1 uncultured Litorilinea sp. | reverse complement strand
TTTCCGTGGTGGCATCCACTCCCTGAAAGGGTTCGTCCATAAAATAGACCTGGGCATCTTGCACCAGTGCGCGCGCCAGGAAGGTGCGCTGCTGTTGTCCGCCGGAAAGCTGGCTGATCTGGCGATTAGCATAGTCGGCCATGCCTACTTGTCTCAGAGCATCCATCGCCTGGGCATATTCTTTCTGACCAGGGCGGCGGAACCAGCCTAGCGCGCCATAGCGTCCCATTGTCACTACGTCAAGGACATTGGTAGGAAAATCCCAATCTACACTTCCGCGTTGGGGAACATAGCCCACCAATCGCCGCTGTTCGCTATAAGGCCGTCCATAAATCAGCACTTGTCCGGCAGCGATGGGCAGCAGCCCCAAAATCGCCTTGATCAACGTAGTCTTGCCAGCGCCATTGGGGCCAACAATTGCCATCAACGTGCCAGGTGGAACAGTCAGATCCACATCCCACAAGACGGGACGCTCCGCATAGGCAACGGTTAAATCGGTGACTTCGATGGCTGGGGTCACATTCGATGCCGCGCGGCTTGATGTCTCTCGCTTAGACGTCGAAGTAGTTGTTGAAGTAGATATGGCAGAAAGAGGCAGCATCATTCTTCTCCCGTCAATGCGGTGACAATCGTATCAATATTGTGGCGCACCATCTTAATATAGGTGTCTCCACCACTTTCAGCATCGCCTAGTGCGTCAGAGAACAACTGGCCTCCGATTTTGACCTCAAAACCTTGAGCAGCGACAGCGGCTTGCAACGCTTCAATATTACGCACGGGGACCGATGATTCTATAAAAATGGCAGGAATTTGGCGTTCGACGATGAAATCTGCCAGCGCGCGCACATCGGCAGTGCTTGCTTCAGTAGCCGTGCTAATCCCCTGAAGACCACGAACCTCAAAGCCATAGGCTCGACCAAAATAGTGGAAGGCATCATGCGCCGTAATCAACACCCGCTTATCGGCAGGAACACGCTGCGCTTGCTCGCGCACATAGGCATCCAGTTCCTCTAATTCGGCCAAATAGAGATCCGTATTGGCCTGGTAGTCGGCAGCATTGTCAGGGTCGACTTCGATGTAGGTATCGCGGATAGCCTCGACCACCTGCATCCACAAAGTCACATCAAACCAAACATGGGGGTCATACTGGCCGGGATATTGTTCCCATTCGAGGAGGTCAGCCGGGTCAATTTGCTCGGCAACTGCGGTCACAGTCTTGCGCTTGCCAAGTTGTTCCAAAACTTCGGCCATCTGCGCTTCGAGAAAGAGACCATTGTAGAAGATGACATCAGCCTCTTGAAGCAGACTCACATCCCCCTCACTGGCAACATAGAGATGCGGATCAATCCCTGGACCCATCAAGCCAGTGACGTGAACATGTTCGCCACCAACAATCGTAGCCGCATCGGCAATTTGGCCTGTGGTGGCAACAACTTGCAATTGACCAGTGTCACCGTTGCCACCTGCTCCGTTGCTGCCACTGACATTGCCTCCACAAGCAGTGATGCCCAGGATCAACAGCACAAAGATAAAAAGTCGAGAAAGTTTCGTAAACATGGATAGAGCTCAGAATCTTTCTAGGTAAAGTGGCTATGTCAGATTAATTTAGTGCTCCTTGCATAAAAAGTTAGCCATAGCAAACTTTTGCCCATGGTACTGCATAAATATCATTGTGTCAACAAAAAGACCAGAACAAAATTGGGCAAGAAAAAGGCCGGTGATTGTTTCACCGGCCTTGAATTTATTAGATTAACTTGACCCAAGTTGCTACGCAATCAATAGATGGAGATTGTCATTCCGATCACGAAGTGGGGCATAGCCCACTGGTGGGAGGTATCCCCTCGCTGGTCGGAATGACAGTGTGTACTACACTTCATACGCTCCCCATCAGGCAACCGCTGCCTCAGCAACATCCTCTTCTTTACCATCCTGCGACTCTTGCGCGTGAGCATCTACAGGGGCATCGGGGTGCAAGGCGTGATAGTCTTGATGCACGATCTGTCCATCGGCAATCGTGATGGTGCGGCGTACTTGGTGGGCCATCTCATCATCATGCGTCACCATGAGAATCGTCTTGCCGTCGTCTACCATCCGCGCAAAGAGTTGAAAAACCGCTTCTGCTGTACGTGAATCCAAATTGCCGGTTGGCTCATCAGCTACCAACAAAGGCGGATCATTGGCGAGTGCACGGGCAATGGCGACGCGCTGCTGCTGACCACCAGAGACTTCTGACGGCAGCTTATAGGCATGTTCAACCATGTCTACTTGCTCCAACAGATGGAGCGCACGAGTTTCGCGTTCACTCGGTTTGAACATGTTGCAAAAGTCCATGGGCAACATGACATTCTCAATACATGACAACATGGGTAACAGTTGAAAGAATTGAAAAATGATGCCAATGTTGCGCCCGCGCCACTCGGCCATTGGGCCTTCTGCCAAGTTATGAATGGCTGTGTTCCCAACATAGATTTCGCCAGAAGTAGGGCGGTCAATGCCGGTGATCATGTTGATCAAGGTGGATTTACCACTCCCCGATTTGCCGACAACTGCGACAAATTCACCACGCCCAATCGTCAAGTTAATACCGCGTAA
>CAMPHP010000913.1 GCA_946885925.1 uncultured Litorilinea sp. | reverse complement strand
ATTATATTCTTGCGCCACTTTGGTCAGGGTATCCCCCACTTTGATAACATGAACAAGTTCCCCATCCACGCGCCCCGCATTCGTCACTACAGCATTCACCACTACAGCATTCGCCACTACAGTATCCATCATCACTGGTTCAATTATATCGGGTCGAGGGTTATTCTGAGCGTGAATGGTCTCTGGCGTAAGCGAGAAATAAGCGCTGCATACCACAACCAACCCCATTGCTACGCGAGCATAGGGAATAGCCCAGCGGCCTAGTGGCTTTCCACATAGGCGTGCCACGCGATGGCAAGTCGCAAAGTACATAAATTCAATTGTTCCCTTCATCGATCGGCGCAACCCGGACAGTCGCGCGGCGGTCATTTCAGAAATGATGACGGAAGAACCGCATGACGGTTACGCTACGTTGCGATCATGGCTCTTTGTCTGTTTTGATTAACAGTGGCATCCGAGAAAAATGTAAGTTTCTTGACATCTGTTTAATAGTGTCCTAGACTCATAATCAGATAGACAAGCCAGCAAATACCAGCAAACAGAGGTATACATCTGCTTCTCTGTATCCTCATAGCCACAACATTTCTAAACACAAGAACTGCAAACATCCTTATTCAACCTCGACCTATCCTTTGTCGCTCTTACTATTCTGAGCGTGCATTGTAGAAATCGACTGAGTGGATATAACAAGCAAATCTAATGAGGCCCCCCATGAGTGATCAACGCGCACAGCAGACAACCAAGAGCAGTGAGCCACGCAGTACAATAAGCCAAATGAAGAAGACCACATCACCAGAGATGTCGCCAGACCCCATGCAGTCGGGTGCGGCGCTACAACGCGCCCAGGCCGCGCCTGGTACATTAACACCATCTGACGTGATGGCACTCCAGCGCACAATTGGCAATCAGGCTGTGCAACGAATGTTAAGTGGCAACCAAACAGGGCCAAATCCATCACCCACAGGACAGACGATCATTCAGCCCAAACTTGTTGTAGGGCCAGCAAATGACCGCTATGAACAAGAGGCAGATGGGATTGCCAACCAGGTCATGCGTATGTCAGCCTCGCCAATAAAATCGCAGCCAAAGCGGTTGCAGCGCAAGCCCAATCATTCAGCGGTTCAACGGGTGGTTGGGCCAGAAGGCGGGTCAATTAACCAAGAGCTTGAGAGCCGCATCAACGGCAGCAGGGGCGGCGGGAGTCCTCTACCTGGCAGCGTGCGCGCCACACTTGAGCCAAAGTTGAATGCAGATCTCAGTAACGTAAAAGTCCACACAAATAGCAATGCAGTGCAACTCAACCGGGAGTTGGGAGCGAAGGCATTTACGAGTCGTAACCATATCTACTATGGCGCAGGGCAATCGCCCGCCGATCTCGCGTTGACCACCCATGAAGTCGTTCACACCATGCAACAGGGTGCAGTCCAGCCGGTTCAGCGCCAACCCGAACAAGCAGCAGAAACGCCACAGCCAACCACCCAGGCGACGAATGATACGGTCGTGCAACGTTTTGCGTATGACGATGATCCAAGCACATGGGCACCAGTTAACCGGATTAAACGATCTGGCGAAGGCGTTGAAGGGGTTTACTTCGTCTTTAAGGGTAGCAACATGCTGATCGTGAAGCCCGTGAGAGATCCTGGCAATGTCGAATATGCCAATCGGATGACAGGGGCGATTACAGGGTTAGCCACTCCTGACACCAAGTCTTATCCTCTGACTGGAAGCGATCCTATTTCGCAACTGCTTAAAACTACGCCAATTGAAGGTGCCAGAAGTGATAAGGAGCTAGAGGACAAGCTCGAGTTCAATAGCTATTGGTTGGTTATGAGTACCGTTGCCGGAAAGTCTATTCAGACACTACCCGAAGATGCTACGGACAACCAAGCTTTGGACTTTATTACCAATCAGCGCGCGCTACAGGACACGGGGCGCATCATGGTGGCTGATGCTTTTTTGGGCAACCAGGACCGTTTGATCGGCCAAAGGGTAAATCTCGGTAACTTCTTTTACAATGCCGCTGACCAGCGTGCGGCTACCATCGACAATGATATGGAAGTCGAAAAGGGTGCCTTCAAACGAAACGGTAGCTTTGACATGCCTACGGCTATGGAGATCTTTGAATGGCTCATGGATAACGGCCAGCGGAATGGGGTTATCAACAAATTTATCGCCAGGTTTAAGCAGTCCCATCCTGGCGTAGTAGCAAGTATGGATGATAACCAGGTCAGGGCTTGGGTGAGCGAAGGCATTGATCTAGGTATGGCGGATCTGCAACGAGCCATGCAGAACATGAACTTGGTACGATCCGTCAAAGATATTGACTCAAAGTATGGTAAGAGCAACAAGCGCGACTACGCCATGATTAAGGGGCGTGCACAGTACATGGATGCCCGTGTCGGTGGGATGAGTAAAGACGAGGCAAAACAAAAGATGGGTAAGTACATCAAGTATAAGGAGATGTACACCAAGCTGCCCAAGGGGCTAAAGTGGACTGCACGCATCTGGAACGGTGGACGCGGCTTCTAGGCCTGATACGAAGTCCTACTCTTCTAGGCACTCCTGAGTTCGTGCTATGGATACTGCGTGTCACAGACG
>CAMPHP010000912.1 GCA_946885925.1 uncultured Litorilinea sp. | reverse complement strand
TCGCTCACCCTGCATTTGGGCTATGGGCGTAACTGGGAGGGCAAAGCCAGCGAAAATCTTGGTTTTAACGCCTATGCACTCCGCACGTCAGATGCATTCTGGTTCGGTTCAGGTGTCGAGATTGTGCCAACCGGCGCTGAGTATCGACTGGCAAACATTCAAGACCACGATAGCTTGGAGGGACGCGATCATCTCCGTGTAGGGACGCTGGCGCAGTTCTTAGAAGATCCCAGCTTTGCTGAATCGGGCCATGATACCTCAGTGAATGTAGAAGATGGCGGCACAGGCACCGGGGAAGAACATGAGGAGGGCCCACCTCCTTCGCTTTACCCCGAATATGAATACGATGGCTATGCTTGGGCGATGGAGATTGATCTAACCGCGTGTATCGGGTGCAATGCTTGCACCATCGCTTGCCAGATTGAGAACAATGTTCCTGTGGTTGGCAAGGAGGGTGTCCTCAATAGCCGCGAGATGCACTGGATCAAGGTGGACCGCTATTATGAAGGCGAGCTAGATGATCCATCGGCACACTTCCAACCCCGTCCCTGTATGCACTGTGAGAAGGCTCCCTGCGAACCCGTTTGCCCGGTGGCAGCCACGGTTCATGGTAGTGAAGGGTTGAATGAGATGGTCTACAACCGCTGTGTGGGGACGCGTTATTGCGGTAACAACTGTCCATATAAGGTACGGCGTTTTAACTACTTTGATTATACGGGTGAAGAGATTCCCTTGATGCAGATGTGGCGTAACCCGGATGTCACTGTCCGGTCACGCGGCGTGATGGAGAAATGCACCTACTGTGTGCAACGGATTAACCAGGCGCGCATTGAGGCGGAGAAGGATAACCAGCCGATCCAGGATGGAGAAATCCTCACTGCATGCCAGCAAGCCTGCCCAACACGAGCAATTACCTTTGGCAATATGAATGACCCAAATAGCGTGGTGGCGCGCCAAAAGGAAAGCTCATTGAACTATGGCATGTTAGCGGAACTGGGTACACAGCCGCGTACCACCTATCTTGCCGAGGTGCGTAACCCGAACCCAGAACTGGAAGTATAGGTCAGCAACTCGAACCGGTTACGTGCGTCAATGGAGCGCGTGCATGAATACAGAGCAAAGCAGTCAATTGCCTCATAGCTCCTCTGCCCACGTTGGCGTAAAACCAGCCGTCGTGCGGCGCGGGCACAGCAGTGGCACTGTGACAGATCAAATTAGCTCGATTGTGCTGACACGAGGCACACCGCTGTGGTGGTTTATTGGCTTTGCGATTAGTTTTGCTTTGGTCATGTTATTTCTGTATTCCGTCACCTATTTGTTCATAAAAGGGATCGGGATCTGGGGTGTGAATGTCCCCGTGAGCTGGGGCTTTGCCATCATCAACTTTGTCTGGTGGATTGGTATTGGTCATGCCGGAACGCTGATTTCAGCGGTATTGCTCTTATTACGCCAAGAATGGCGCACATCGATCAACCGTTTTGCCGAGGCGATGACTCTCTTTGCCGTTGCCTGCGCAGGTCTCTTCCCGATCCTCCACTTGGGTCGCCCTTGGCTTTTCTATTGGCTCTTTCCTTACCCAAATACGATGGCTCTCTGGCCCCAGTGGCGCAGCCCCTTGGTCTGGGACGTTTTTGCCGTCACAACCTACGCAACAATCTCGTTAATTTTCTGGTATGTGGGTCTTGTGCCTGATCTCGCCACCCTGCGCGACCATGCGAAGCACCGGTCTGCCCAATATATCTATGGCTTTTTTGCAATGGGCTGGCGCAATGCCGCTTCGCATTGGCAGCGTTATCAGACTGCTTATTTCTTGCTGGCAGCGCTGGCTACGCCCCTGGTGGTTTCCGTGCACAGCATTGTGGGGTTGGACTTTGCAGTCTCTGTTGTCCCTGGTTGGCACTCGACAATTTTCCCACCTTACTTTGTAGCAGGAGCAGTCTTTTCCGGCTTTGCGATGGTGATGACCATCGCGATTCCCCTGCGCGCTGCCTTTAATCTGCACGACTTTATTACCATGGTCCATTTCAACAATATGGCAAAGGTGATCCTGGCGACGGGATTGATCGTTGCCTATGGCTATGCGGTTGAGTTCTTTATCGCTTGGTACAGCGGCAACCCGTATGAACAGTATGTTATGGTGAATCGTGCTTTGGGCCCCTATGCTCCGGCCTTTTGGACGATGATTGCTGCCAACGTCATCGCTCCTCAACTTCTCTGGTCGCGGCGCGTTCGTAGTAGCATTCCGATCCTGTTTGTGATCTCGCTCATCGTCAATGTTGGTATGTGGTTTGAGCGCTTTGTGATCGTCGTCACCAGCCTGCATCGCGACTTCCTGCCCGCAGCATGGGCCATGTATACGCCAACCTTTTGGGACTGGTCTACCTTTATCGGCACAATTGGCCTGTTCTTTGCGCTCTTGTTCTTGTTTATCCGCGTGCTGCCCATGATCTCGATTTTTGAGATGCGCGAACTTGTCGCTGAAACCGAGCGAGAGGAGGAAGGCGCAGGTCACGGGCCAGAGGTCGTGCCGGTTGGTGATTGAATTTTGCAGGATTGAACTTGTCAGAATGGGATGAAGGATCTGGTACAACCATGGACC
>CAMPHP010000911.1 GCA_946885925.1 uncultured Litorilinea sp. | reverse complement strand
TGACAGATCAATGATGACAAAATTGTAATGCAAAAATCTAAAACCTACACGGTCTACTCTCTATGTATCTCTCTATGTATCCAGCACCAAGCGCCCCATCTTCTGGAATTCGCGCCGGGTACCATGCAAGAGGTGTTGCATGGTGATAATCCCCTCATCATCGGCAGCAAGGTAAGCCGCGCTGATCAAAATATTGCGAATATTCCCGCCAGCCAGCCGGAAACGGCGTGCCAGTTCGGCCAAGTCTACATCACTGGCGCGGGGAACAGTGGGAGGAAAGAGCGTCTCCCAGATCTGCAAACGATGCTTCTCGTCAGGAAAGGGAATGTCAATCGCGAATTGCAGGCGGCGCAAGAAGGCTTCATCAAGATTAGAGCGCAGGTTGGTTGCCAAGATCGTGACACCATCGTAACTCTCCATGCGCTGGAGCAAATAGCTAATCTCCAAGTTGGCATAGCGGTCGTGTGCATCTTTCACACCCGAACGCTTACCAAAAATAGCATCAGCTTCGTCAAAGAAGAGAATGGCATTACTGCTTTGCGCCTCGGTAAAGATTCTCTCCAGATTCTTCTCGGTTTCACCGATATACTTGCTCACCAAGTTAGACAGATCGATCTTATATACATCCAGCCCCAAGTCTTTGGCAATCACCTCTGCCGACATCGTTTTGCCAGTACCAGGAGGCCCGGCAAAGAGGACAGTTACCGCACCGCTAGAGGCAAGTTTTTTACCCAATCCCCACTCCTCCAGCACTTTTGACCGCCTGCGTACTGTTGAAACCAATTCGCGCAGAATCTCAATCTGGTCAGCAGGCAAGATAATGTCATCCCAGCCATAGCGCGGCGTAATCTTGCGCGCCATATCTCCCAGTCTTGCACTGGAATGAAGCCTTGCGCCAGCAAAGAGATCTTCTTGCTCCACCGCGCTGCCGCGGCGAATTGCTTGATTGCGCGCCGATGCGACAGCGTCGCGAATCTGCCCAGTGGTCAATGAGAACTGCCCCGCCATTACCAGGGGGTCTAGCGTCTTCGTATCCACGCCGTGAGTCTGTAAATAGTAATGCCATAGGAGTTGGCGCTGGGCATAGTCAGGCAAGTCAAAGTCCACAGCAAGCATCACGCGCGGGCGATCTTGCCCGTGTGGCTGCCATGCAACGCGGCTACTTACAACAATCAAATCGGGATGGGCCATCAGCGCGGCAAGCAAATGGGGCGGCGTCTCGCGGTCTTGAAGAAGCGTATCCCACCCTGGCAGAAAAGCAATGGCATTGTTGAGCAAGGCGTCGCGCAAGACAAGATGGAGTGCATGATCCGCAGCCATGCCTTGTGCTACGAGTTGGTCAACATGGGCGATTAGCAGGGGGCGTCCTTGTTGCATAGCCAACACATGTGCCGCCATCATCTGCGCGGTCACATCTGGTCCATGAAAGAGCACAAGAGCGTGGGGCAACAGATTGGCCTGGCGTAACGTGCTTTGGACATTGGACGACAGTAACGCTTCTTCGTCCTCTACCGCCGGGGTCACCAAACGAACATGCAGCCCCATCTCCGCCGGAGGGTGATAATCACCCAACAGCCAGTTGACCACGACCCGATCGACATTTAAGGTTTGTGCCAAGAGTGGAGGGTTAGGGTTGGAGGGATCACTTGCATACTCTAGCAAGCGATGGCGCAGCAAGGGTGCATCGGCAGCAAAGGAGGTCAGCTTTCGAAGACGCTCCAACCCTGCACCGCTCAACAATTGCAGCGCAAGATTGACACTCGGTCGCCTGCGGTTAATGTCATTTTGTAGATAGCTAAACAACTGCTCATAACGCAAATCCAGTGCAGGTGCGAGACAAAGCAGCAGCGTATCTAATTCAAATTCACTTAATTCAAAGACGCGGCCTAGATGTTGCAGGCGTACAACCACGCCATGTTGTGCCGCCAGTTCAAGCCACGATTGGCCCTGGCGCACAGCCTTTGCTTGACGTTCAATCGCTGCGCGAGCCGCCTCATCATCCTGGGCGACATCTCCCCAGCTAACACCAAAGGGAAGTTCGGCCAAATGGCTGGCATCCTCATCACTCACCACCAACCCACGGAATGCATCATTGGGATCGCGACCAGCCTGCTGCCAGCGCGCCACGGCCAAACGAATCCGTGCATCAATGCGCTCTAACTCAGCTTGCAGATAGCCCAGGCTTAAATCCAACTCCGTAAGCGTTACGGTAGGACGTGCCGCCTCAAATTTTTTCCGTTCTTTTGCATTTGCCACCAATGCCTTCACCGCGACCTCACAACTTTCGTTACGACATTTGTTACAACATTCGTTACAGCATTTGTTAGGGAGATGAATCTAAATCTGTTCAACCAACGTACTAAAGAGAAAAGGCTGCGCTGCCCGGACTAAAGAGCCAACCTGAAGCTCCAACCTGCAAATTCAACAACAAAAGAGTATACTCTATAAGAGTTTGCTCACTACAGCCGGTACAACTAAGCCGATACAACTAAGCTGGTATAACCAAGTCGCTATCACGAGGCAAAATCACGAGTCGCCATCTGCCGGGTCACAGGAGAGTGTCATGCACCAAATTCCCATCCGTAAAATCATGAAAACCCCGGTC
>CAMPHP010000910.1 GCA_946885925.1 uncultured Litorilinea sp. | reverse complement strand
GTCTATAACATCATGCTACCTATAGATGTTGCCTATAGATGTTACTTATAGACGTGACCTATGGCTCCATGATGTACCAATCTTCGGAGTTCCACCCGATGCCTAGGGCTGTAGGCTCGATACCCTGGATGCGTTTATTCTGTCCGCTCCTGGCCTTTGAGTAGAAGAGGAAGACATAGGGCGAATCTTCGGCAATGATCCGTTGGATTTCTTGATACTTTTCCTTGCGGATCTCATTGTCGTAGGTCTTACCGCCTTCCTCGAAGAGTCTCTCTACCTCTGGATTGATATACCCCGACGAGTTCAAGCTGGGGATATTCTGTTCAGACCAGATGGTATACATGATGTGTGGTTCAATCGTAGAGTT
This sequence comes from uncultured Litorilinea sp., assembly GCA_946885925.1. The sequence goes on along the minus strand of CAMPHP010000910.1, from coordinate 2,239 downwards.
CCAGCCCAGGATGTACATATCCCACTCTGGAGTCCCTTCTCCTGTCACCGCCTCCAGATAACTTGCCCATTCCATTGCCTGAATCTCGACCTGGACACCCACGTCACTCAGATAATCTTGGACCGTCACCGCCATCAGTTCGCGGATCTTGTTGGTATTAGGACCATAGACCAGGCTAAGCGTCAATGGATTGCCATCGGCATCCAACATCGTGCCATCTTGATAGGTGTAACCGGCCTCCTCAAACTCAGCAATCGCTTGCTCCGGGTCATAGTCATAGCAAGGCACATCAGGGTTATAGACCCACGAAGTTTCGGGATAGATCGAGCATTGGCGCTTGGCCTGTCCTAGCATGATCTCTTCGGTCATCAAGTCTTTGTCAAGTGCATAGTTGACGGCATGGCGAACGTTGATATCAAACGTTGGCGATTCTTCATTGCGCATGTTAAAGCCGATGAATGACCAAGAAGCCGCCGCAGGCCACCACTCATAGACATTGATATTGGGATTGGCTTTGGCCTCTTCGAGATTTTCGGGCAGAATGATCCCCGTGTCAGACTCGCCACTGAGCATGCGCTGATACTCAATATCCTGGTCGGGGACAATTTCAATGACGTAGCGGTCGAAATTGGGGCGGCCCTTGTACCAATAATTCTCGTTGGCTTCAAAGATCACATGTTGATCACGCTGCCATTCAACCAGCTTATAGGGACCGGAAACAACCGAGGGGCTGTTGATTTCGGGGTTGGTCTCTGGATCATCCCAATCCAGATCTTCCCAGATGTGACGTGGCAGAGGTGTCAGTAGACCTGAAATCTGTCCCAACGCCGGGGCATAGACTTCAGCAATCGTCATTTGAAGGGTGTAATCATCCAGGGCCTCGTAGGACTCGATGAAGTCTAACTGGGAAACGTAGGGGTAGCCATTGTCCGGGTTGCTTGCCATGTCATAGACAAACTTGAAGTCATGGGCCGTGATCGGTTCACCGTCACTCCACAACATACCCTGGCGCAGATAGAAGGTAAAGGTCAACCCGTCTTCCGAAATAGAATATCTTTCCGCCATGTTCGGAATATATTCCAGGGTGTTTTCATCCAGCCGCAGCAACCCGCCTGTGTAGACCATGCCTTGATAGCCGCTTGATGCACTATCGCTGGTCAAGTAGGGATGGAAGCTCACCGCATCCGACGTGGAGACGTCGCGATATTCGCCGCCATAATTGGTGCGGAGGGTCGTCACATCCTCATCACTGGTCACGTCAACGCCCAGTACTTGCTGAGATTGGGCAGCTTGGGATGACTGTACGACTTCACTGTTGTCTTCTTCAGGGACTTCTGTAGCTGCGGCTTCTTCACTTCCGGTGGCTGGTGCTTCCGCCGCAGGGGCATCAGTTGAGCCACTATCAATAGGGGCAGGCGTGGTACAAGCCGCCATGACGAGGATAAGTACCAACAAGGCACTTACCCCAGATAAACGTTTGCGTAGAACATCTTTCTTCATGAGTCTGCTCTCCTTACACCGTCTAGCTTGTTTAGCAAGGTCTGTGCGTCTGGATGAATTTGTCTACGGGCTGTTTAGCAACTGTTATACTGCTCATTATGGAATGGCGCAAGCGCATAAAACGAAACAACTGCGGTATGAGCTTCTGTTACAGTTGGAAGTATTATAATTCTAGGGTGACTACACCTTCTGGTGCTAAACTCTCTATTGCTAAGATAAAGATGCTAAGATAAAGACCCCATGAGTAGGGCTTTAGTCTAGAATAAAAGGAAGGACTGTTGCATCAACAGCGCGGGGAATATCACTGTTGCTCGCGTTGCATTCTGCACTGAAATGAATTATACCGTGGCCCTGGGAGTGGGCGTTTGCCAAGTGGGAATTCCACCGCGCGCCTTATCTACCAGATGGCAAGCCACCCAATGCCCCTCGGTCTTTTCCTCAAACGCTGGCTCCACCTGTCGACACACTTCCATTGCATAAGGACAACGCGTATGAAAACGGCAACCGCTCGGCGGATTCACGGGTGATGGAACCTCGCCTTTGAGAATGATCCGCTGGCGTTTCCGGCGCGGGTCGGGAATGGGAATTGATGATAATAGCGCCTGGGTATAGGGATGGAGTGGGTTGCGATAGAGCGACGAACGGTCGGCTAGCTCCACCAACTTACCCAAATACATCACCCCCACACGGTCGCTGATATGTTCCACCACGCTTAGATCATGCGCGACAAAAAGATAGG
>CAMPHP010000909.1 GCA_946885925.1 uncultured Litorilinea sp. | reverse complement strand
GGTCACGACAATCCCCAGTTCTGTCGCGTGCGCTACGGGGATATTGTCTAGACCAATCCCATAGCGGCTGACAATCCGGCAGCGTGGGGCAGCGTCTAGTGCCTCAGGCGGCACCTGCTTCCAGCACGTTAGGATCGCGTCCACATCCTCGGCAAGCGCGATAATTTCATCCGGTGTGCCGTGCGGCACAACAACAAGCTCAGCCCCCACCTCGGCTAAGATGGCGCGTTCAATCTCTAGGGTAGGCCAGGCATAGTCAGTAACGAGGACGCGAAAGGGCATTGCAAGGGAGTCTCTTGGCAGGTTGAGTGATCTATAGGGCTTATAACATGAAAATGGGTGATATGCCTAGTGCACGATTTCAAGAAAATGATTAGGCGTTACAATTTGGCAATGCTCAATACGGGAGAGAGTTAGAAGGTCACGATCACCCGTCACTATGTAGTCAACCTTATGCACCAAGGCATAAACGATAAGATAATCATCGTTCGGATCGCGAGTGAATGGGCCTTGGTGTGGCACAATAGGCGGTATAACTGCAATTGTGCGAAATCGTTCTATAAGTGCATCAATCTCAGCTTGCGTAATACGAACTGCTAGATAGGAAGACTTTGCAATGGCGATACGCAGTTCTTCAATAAGTTCTTGCGGTACGATGAGTTCAACATTGTCACTAGAAGCCACTGCAACTACTTGATCGATGGTGCTGGACTTGCCATGTCCTAATAAAAGACTGATCCAAAGATTAGTATCGAAGAGCGCGCGGATCATGCCTGGTGGGCCAATTTCCGATCATACTCAATCATCTCTTGAATAACTTCCTCGTCAAATCCAGCTAACCGGAAAATCTCTTCTGCTGTAAGATCCTGATTCCGCTCAGCTACATCTTTACGAATCTCATTAATCTCGGCCCACGCCTTGCGCTTCAATTCCTGTTTGCGTAGACGAACAATTTCTGTGTATTCATCATAAGGGACGAGTACACCCTCTGGCTTTCCAGATTTTTCAATGATTACATCATCCTTATTTTCTTTGGCCCATTGAAATACACTCTCGAGATTACTCCGCGCCTCGTCCATTGATATAGTCCGTGGCATTGGACTACCCTCCTTTACCCTAATTTACTTCACGAGTCCCTATGCTCGGTGGCGTTTGTTCTATGCCGCGGCAGCAGAAGCTTGGCGTGTACGCCAGCCCCATACTACGGTAATTGTCGCCAGTACACCAAGCAGTACGATCCACCAAACCAGCGGCTTGGCTGGTTTGGCACGCGGGGCGCTACGTGTGCCCAAGGCTCGTTGTGCAGCATGCTGGCGATGGGTGCGCTCCAGAGCCTCGTGTAGATTCTCGCGGAAGTGCGCCTCGGGTTGTACCAGCGGGACCGCACCCGATACCTGTTCCGCCATCTCGGTCAGCGGGGCCAAGTTTGGAGCCAGCACCGTAATTGCAGCAATGAGATTATCTCCCACCTGCACCGACGCATTGTGCGTAGCAGATTGGCGACGAGCAGTGACACGACGGAAATGCCCTTCCAGCACATCTTCCGCTTCCATCACACGCCCATTCCCCATATCAAGTCCAGCTTGAGGCAAAGGCTTGCGCCACGGAAGCCGCCACATTGACCAAGTATCCTTACTCCAGCCTTTGTTCCACAAACCTATATTCTCCACGCCTGTTTTCCCTACCACTGAACGCTGCATCCCTCACACAACTCGGTTACTCTTATACTGACTATTTCTTGTCGTTGTCAGATACGGATTTGTCAGATACGGATGTAATGGTGTCTGTCATAGGACTTCCACCCCACCCCCGCGATTCCAAGTCCTGGCGCAACGTTGCCAAGGTGCGGAAATAGAGCGACTTAATCGCGCTCTCGCTTTTGTTCATCAACTCGCCAATTTCCAAATTCGACATCTGGCTGCCAAACTTCCACAGGAGCAGATTGCGCCGTTCTTCGGGCAGCCGGTTGATCGCTGACCAGAGTGCCTCGTGATTCTCTTCCTGCTCCACTTGTTCGGCAGGCGAATCCTCTTCAGCACTTTGTGACCAAAGCCTGTCTAGCGAAAGGAAACGGCGACGGCTGCGATCACGATGCCAGTTTGCCATCAAATTATGAGCGATGCGGAAAAGCCATGCCGCAAAGGGTGCACCCCGGTCTTCGTAGCTGTCCAAGTTGTCCAGCGCCCGGTAAAAGGTGCGCGCCGTTAGATCCTCGGCTTCCTGTACATTACCCACTCGATGATAAATATAGGCATAGATACGGTCTACATAGCGTTCGTAGAGTATACCAAAAGCCTTTGGATCCTGTCGTGCCTGTTCTACCAACAGCGCCTCGGCCCGGATCTCTTCTTGCGACAGAGTTTCGGTAGAAGAGGGTGCCTCTACCGGCACAACCTCGCTTGGCTGGGGTTCAGCCGGTGCAGGTCGAAAAGCATCAAAAATTCGCCCACTTAAAAAAGAACGTTCGCGCAAAGTCACCCGCGTATCCTCATCGCCTCAAATATCATTCGCTCGACTCAGCCCACTGTTGCCTAGTCAGATTTAACCCTAGTCAGATTCAATCCTGGTCAGACTTACCCACAGCCAACAGTTTGCACATCCATTCCATC
>CAMPHP010000908.1 GCA_946885925.1 uncultured Litorilinea sp. | reverse complement strand
ACGAAATGGGAATATTTTCCGGCCATCTATCTTGCGGGGTTTAGCCAAGCTGTGGTTGTGCTGGCTCCAAGGCCATGTGGGGAACCTCCGCCGTTTTGCTCCCCGCAAAGACAACAATCGACTCTCCCGGCGCGGGTATCTCCGACTCTACACAGCGCACAAAGAAACGCTGGGCATCGGCATAGCTCAGATAGATATTCTGCGCATATTCACTAGCGGCTATGCTGCGAGCTTGCTCCAAGCTGCGCGGCAACCAGCCAATCCGCACATTGATAACCGACAGACCATAGAGCTTTGCGTACATATCGCCCATCAGTTCGCCCCATGCCTTGGTTAAGGCATAGAGGTTACGCGGGCGCAACCCCTCATCTACACCGATTGAACGGTTGGGCCTGCCAAAGCCCTCGATTACCTGCACGCTACTGGCGAGGACCAGCCGCTTCACACCCAGTTCTCGTGCTGCCTCGCAGACGTAAAAAGGGCTGATAACATTGGGGCGCAGGAGTGTCTCCACGAGGTCGCCATTGTTCACGTAGGCTGCCAAATGGATGACAGTATCCATTCCTTCTACAGCCTGGTAAACAGTTTCTTTCTCCGCCAAATCACCTTGCACGACATCCGCCACATGCTGTGTGGGGCGGCGATCTGCACCCCGCACAATATGACCACGCTCCTGTAGCGCTACGCAGACTGCATTACCGATAGCACCGGCAGAACCAGTGACAAGAACACGTTGAGGGTGGGTTGTTCGTTCCGTGCTCAACACAGATCTCCTCTATCATGAGTGCTATTCAGGCATGACCGCGACGAAATCGATTTCAACCCGAACATGTCCACCAAACTTGCCTACTTGTGTGGTGGTACGCACCGGCTTCTCGGTTGGAAAATACTTCTTCCACACCTCGTTGAACTGGCCCCACTCCCCAATATCGGCCAGAAAGACGGTTGCCTTGATCACATGCTGAAGATCAGTACCCGCCTTCTGCAAAACGTCAGACAGATACTCGATTGTCTTTGCCGTTTGCACCGCCACATCATCACCAGGGTCTCCAATCGAGGCACCGGATGTGAAGACAAAATCGCCCGCACGCACCGCTTGGCTAAACGGGCGCTCTTGTGCATCAAAGTTAAGCCTATGGATCTGCATCATCAACCTTTTTCTAGTGGACTTTTAGATAGACTAGTGGATTGTAGATAGGCAAGCTACTCGCGCAGCGCGCCGCTGAGGACATCCCCTGTGAAGTGGCGCTGGAGCCAAAAAAAGACCAACAGCGTGGGGATCGTCGCCATAAAGGAGGCAGCAAAGATCACCGAATAATCTACATTCAGGGGAAAACGTGAACGCAGCAGCATAATCGTCAAGGGCAACGTGTAATGCGCTGCGGTTCGGATAATAATAATCGGCCAGAAGAGATCGTTCCAGTTGGCAAAGAATGTAAAGATCGCCAGCGTAATCAAGGGAGGCACAGACATTGGCAGCGCCAGTTGGAAGAAGAGGCGTAGATCCCCAGCACCGTCAATGCGTGCGGCTGCCAGCAATTCATCCGGAATGGTGAGCATATACTGGCGCATCAGAAAGATACCAAAAGCGCTTGCCAGCCCTGGCACAATCAATGCCTGGTACGTATCCACCCACCCAATACTGACGATTACCATAAAGATCGGGATTAACGTCACGACGCCAGGAATCATCATAGTGCCCAATAGAAAGACAAAAAGTGGATTGCGTCCTGGAAAATCGTACTTAGCAAAGGCAAAGCCGCCCATTGCTGAGAAAAGCAATGTAAAGAAGGTTTTGACTACGGTGACAAAAGTAGAGTTCAAGAAGCCAGTGGCAAAGTTGGTCTTCTCAAAGACCTCTAGATAGTTACGCCAAACTGGCTGGGTGACAAATAAATGAGGTGGCAAGACGAAGGTTTCACCCCGACTTTGCAGGCTGGTAATGACCATCCAATAGAGCGGAAAAATCGAGATAATTACGCCAATGATCAAGATTGCATAGAGAAAAATCCTACGCAGTTGCGTTGCCGGGCCTTTCGCACTCATTAGCGCCCTTCCTTTGAACCATAGCGGAACTGCAGGAGAGAAAAAACAAAGATAATGATAAAGATTGCATAGCCCATCGCCGCGCCATAGCCTAGCCGGTAGCTGACAAAGGTCTTTTGATAGAGATAATAGACGATGGTATAGGTGGAATATCCTGGTCCACCCCCGGTCAGCAGAAAGGGTTCGCTAAAGCGTTGCAGCCCGGCAATGGTTGTGATAATTGCCGAAAAGATAATGATGGGACGCAACAAGGGCAACGTGATTCGCATAAAGCTCTGAACGTGATTCGCACCGTCCACCATGGCAGCTTCTAACAAATCATTGGGAATTGTCTGCAACGCCGCCAGAAAGATGATCATGTGGTAGCCCTGCGACCACCATCCTGAGAGCAGCACAAATGACACCTTCGCCCAGAATGGATCCTGTAGCCAGGCAATATTCTCCACACCAAACAAGTTCAGTGCATAGTTAACGATGCCAGTATCACGGTCAAACAAATAGCGGAAGATAACGGCAACCACCACAGCCGAAGTCACTTCGGGCACATAGAAGGCGGTACGGAAAAG
>CAMPHP010000907.1 GCA_946885925.1 uncultured Litorilinea sp. | reverse complement strand
CATCTTTCCTCATCTTTCCTCATCTTTCCTTATCTTTCCTCTATAGATTTGTCTTGTCGCGACAATGTTTTATAAACTTGCTCTTTCATAGCGACTTCCCCCGAATTAGCGAGGATAGAACTTCAAGTGGATTAGTGGTATAATCCGGCTTCAAGACTTACCCAGGACTCACCGACGCGTAGAGGGGGCATAGAGCCGTGGTTTGGATCAGTGTCGACGAACTGCTCGAAAAAATAATGCTGAAGCTGTACAAGCAATGGGATCGCCGGCTTTTAAGCCAGGTGCGTCCGGTGCTGGACAATGAGCGCCTGCGCTTGGCGAATGCATTGCGTACCATGGCGTCGGCACATGTGACCCAAAGCGAGGACGCGATCATTCTGTTTATGGAGCAGATTGGCACCCTAGAAGATGTGGTAGCCGCTGCTCCTGAAGAGTTCGATGTGCTGCCTGAACTCAAACAGGGGATTTTGCGCGCCCGGCGACCGGGTATGCGGCTGCGCGGGCATAAGTCTAAGCCCACCAATTTGACCCCGGCGCGCATGCAGACGCTGCTCTCCTTGCTTGAAGCATTAGACCCGCCTGCCTATGCCGTGACGCGCATGTTCTTTCCAGAGGATTTAACCGCGCTAGCAGCGCTCTTGGAGTCTGTGCTTCAGCAAGTCTTTACCCATTGGGGCAAGTTGGCGCTGGAGACACGCGGCGCGATTTTGCGCATTTTGAATACAGTACGCGTGGGATTGATCACGGAAAACGGGCGTCAATTTGTCACGATCCGGAGTGTGGTAGAGACGCTGCACCAGTTTGAAGCGATGCCCGAAGTGCTTCAAGTAAGCCGCGATGCGTTCTTAGCAGGCAAGGTAGATAACGCCGCTGAATCGCCTTTCCGTTTTAACGAGATGGTATTGGTCAGCGAGAACTTGGCGAATATGATTGCTAACCCGCCTCCTGTTTCTGGCACTGCAACGTCTCCCGAGCGGCCCGTTTCTGACTTGCCTCCTGGGGTAGAGCAGCCGGAGGGCGAGCCCGGTGAGGAACCTGCCAAAGAGCCAGTAAAAGCGCCAGACCTGGGGCCTGTGGAGCCGGTCGCACCATCTCCCTATGCGCCACGTGTATCTACTCCCGTAGTGGAGCGTGAGTTTTATACGGATGTGCGTTTTCCGCAACAGGTCAGGCAGGGTGACGAGTCGCCGCTGTTGGTGCGGTTGACCCGTTCTCCTTTTGCGCTTTCGCGCACAGATGACAAGGTAAAGGTTGCCTTTGGGCAGCCCGACCAGCCCGAATATATCGAGGTGGTGGTGGTTGCCCACGGCTTTAGCGAAGCTACGGCAACATGGAGCAGGACGCTGGCGGTCTATGTGGACCGCGATTCGCAGCCTGCCATCTTCCTCTTGCGTGCCGATGGCGATTTGGGCGAACAGCGGGTAACGCTTGACTTCTATCATAAGGGGCGCTATCTGGGCAGTGCCGCTTTTGTCACCCGCATTGTGGAGCAGGTTCCCAACGCTGTGGGTGGCGTCATCGTGGATACACCAGGTTTGGCGGCGCGCTTTGTAGAGCAGCCGCCACCGCCTGCCGATTTGGAATTGCGCATTGTGCGCGGCAGTCGCGACAATATCCTCCACTTTATGCTCCACTCAACGCGGGCAGGGGTAGGTTATCATTGGAAGCCTGTCGGCCAGACCAAGCTCAATTCTGGTTCTCCCCAGTCCTATCTCCAAAGTCTCTTTACTCGTTTGGGTGAGTTGGCGGCACAAACTGTAGACCACTTGGCCGAGGAGGACGCTCGTGTTGCCGTGGCGGATATGGCGACCATCGGCCAGCAGTTGTTCCGCGAACTCTTCCCGCCTGAACTGCAGCATGAGTTTTGGACGCGCATTTTGCCCCGGCGACGAGATGCCAGCAATCCCGATGGCATTATCTCTACACTGCTGATCACGTCCGATGAACCGTGGATTCCGTGGGAGATGGTCAAGCCCTACCGGGTCGATCCTGATTCGGAGGTGGAGCAGAGCGCGGGCTTTTTGGCCGAGACTTTCCAGGTCACGCGCTGGTTGGCAGGACGCAGTCCGGCGCACCAAGTCCATATAAAGAATGCCAGCATTGTCGCGCCGCAACATGAACTGCTCTATGCCCAGCGTGAGGAAGCCTATTTCCGCCAATTGCCCGCACGCCGGGTACAGGTCACCGGACCCTTGCGCTCGACTGCCGATGTGCGCGAACTGGCAAAAGCCGGTGGTTCACAACTGATCCATGTTGCCGCGCATGGTCGCTTTGATGCGCTCAATGCCAATCTTTCCCCACTATCCTTACAAGATGGTGCATTGACCCCCTTTGATTTGGCAGGTGAGCGTGCGTCAGGGCTGCGCCGCGAGCACCCGATGGTCTTTCTCAATGCTTGCCATACGGCACGCTTGGCCTTTGCTCTAACGGGATTGGGCGGTTGGGCCGAGCGTCTTGTGACGGATCTCCATGTGAGTGCCTTTGTCGGCACGCTTTGGGAAGTCAACGATCTATTGGCGGCTGAGTTTGCTATTGCCTTCTATGACCGCCTGTTGGCTGGGGACACTCTGGGGCAAGCCTTTTATACCGCGCGCTTGCATGTGCGTGATCGCC
>CAMPHP010000906.1 GCA_946885925.1 uncultured Litorilinea sp. | reverse complement strand
ACGGATCGCTGGGAGCGTCTTGACAGCCTCGAAACCGAAGAACGTTATTATCGTATCGCCCCCGCCGAAGCCTATGCCATCTTGCGCATTATCCACGCCACCGTCGGCGGTGATCATCCCGCCCGCCGCGCCGAGCGCCGTGAGCAGCGCGAGCAAATTCTGGCAATTGTAGGCACGACCCAACCGCTGAGCCACCAAGTTAGACAAGGCAGATAGCAATTGTCCCATTTCCAGCCCGATACCCATCCAGATGCATCCAGTGCACCGGATGCCAAAACGACCGCCACCTCTGAGCATATTCCACATGTGCTTGTTGAAAGCCGCCCCAGCAAGCTCATTGCCGCGCGCTATGACAAGCTGCCCTTCCCAAACATCGGCTTGATGCAAGAGGTGGTCTTTGACATTGGCATCACGGCTTATCACGCAACAGTAACCCTAAGTGGCATGGTCTTCAAGGGCTATTCTGGACACCAACTCCTCTTTGAGCAACGTTGGCCCGCCCGCCTCATCAGCGAGCGCACAGGTCAAGAGGATCTTACCATTCCGGCCCAAACCGGGCTTGCCGTGCGTAGCATTCACTTTATGCTCCAAGGCTATGAATTGTTGACATCGGTGGAAGTGGCGGTCGTCGCAAAGTATGAGGATGACGGTCAAACAACCCAATCCGTCATCCAAATTCCGGTAGAGTTCCACACCCAGCAGACCGATCTTCACTTCCCGTTAGCTGGCACATGGTGGGCGATTCAGGCGGCGGACTGGAGCGACCGGCACAAGCAGGAGGTCTTTAGCCAACCCTTTGCCTTAGATTTCGTCAAGCTAGGCCCGAATAATCTGCAATTTGCTACCAATGGCCTGACCCTAGAAGACCACTTTAGCTGGAACCAGCCAGTCTACGCCACAGCCGGTGGTAAAGTTGCCTATGTCTGCTATGACATGCCCGACTTACAACCAGGTATTCCCCCTGATCCGCGCCTCTTTCGCGACGATGTGCGGCGTCTGCTGGGTAACGCGGTTGCCATTAGCCACGCCAATGGCGAATTCAGCTACTATGGGCATTTGCAGCAAGCCAGCCTTCAGGTCAACCAGGGCCAAATGATCAAGCGCGGCACATTGCTCGGCTATGTGGGCAACAGCGGCAACTCGCCCGGTCCTCATCTCCACTTTCATTTCATGGAGGGACCAAACATCTTTATCGATCGCGGCTTGCCAGCGCGCTTTAGTCACTTTTGGGCAGCCGGGCAGTTTTTCGAACAGCCAACCTTCATCCCAACGCGCATGATTGTTACCGGCCCAGAACGCAGCCAAGACGCCAACGCGCAAGCTAGTTCAGAGCAAACTCGTGCAAGCGGCAGTGGACGTTTTTCAATCGGATAGTCAACGATCGGACAGTCAAAAGGAGATAACTAACCATGCCAATCTCTGAATCGTCCGGGGAGGACGGGCAACTCTTTACTCGTGTAGACGATGAGCAATATGACGAGTTGACCGAGTTAACTGGCCAATCCGTCGTCCATGTTTCTGTATGGGAGGAAGACCTCGTCGATGCCATGCGGACGGCGGCAGGTGAGTCATTAGCGCCAGACAATACGGCTGCCGACATCGATCTCTACCTGGGTGATGGTGTCTATTTTGAACTCTATGGCACACTCTGCTATACCGATCCAGACGCTCCGCCCTTGAATGACCTAACCCAGATTGAGCAGTACCTTCAACAGTTGATCAATGACGAAGATGGCTTGCAGCTTGAAGAGATCGCCGTTGACGAAGAGGAAGGTTTGGTGCTGGTGCTAGCTCAGAATCACCAACCCAAAATGTATCTTCAAGTCGGGGCCTGGCTCCTTGACGAATGGGAGGAGTTGCCAGATACATTGGCTCCATGATAAAGTATTGAACCATCCGGATTATGTAGACGCCAGCTATCATCCACATCTGAACAGGAGAATCTGTCATGCTTCCACTTACCACCATGACTGCCACAAGGCCGACGGTCAATCCGTGGATGGTCTCGGTCTACGCAGGTCTCGCCACGGCTCTCATCGCCTTCGCCACCTCGCTGCTCTTCCAAGCAGAAATCTTGGTGCTCTACGTATTGGCCTTCTTGCTGATTGGCACCGGCCCCATCATAGGCTATCAACTGGCGACCGGACAGCTAGGCCGAGACTGGAAGTCGCTTATTGCTGGATTCCTCAGTTTTATCCTCCTCCCACTTGGCTGGTTGCTGTGGCCCATACTTGTGGGGGCAATGACCAGAGGTCAATCTATCGGCAAGCTCTTTATCGGCAGCCTGCTCGGGTTTATCCTCGGCGTCGTGGTTTTTCTCGTTGTTGCTACGGTGCTAGGTCAAGACCCCAATTGGATTGGCATTGGCTTTGTGCTCCTTTGCGCGGTCTGGGGTGGCACCTGTGGCGCGGCAATGGCAGCCTGGGGCGATCCCTACGCAGAGAGCTAATCCGCTCATGGGACACGCGGACTCCGTTCCCCCCTATTAAAATTGTAAGAAGCTGTTTCTTGCCAAGTTCTCTAAAGAACATGCAAAGCCAGCGGGTCACTGGCCCGCTGGCTTTTTTGTGCAACTACAACAAATTGCGTAAATTCTCACTTCTTTGTACAATTC
>CAMPHP010000905.1 GCA_946885925.1 uncultured Litorilinea sp. | reverse complement strand
AACGCGGTCGAGTATGGTATCGACGGTGGCGGTGAGGCAAATGATAACGCCATTCTCGGAAAGCACTTGGCGGTTGCCCAAGTTGACCAGCGCGCCACCCCCTGTGCTAAGGACGAGACCTTTTTGTTGGGCCAGGTGGGCGCATAACTGTGCCTCTAGCACACGGAAAGCTGGTTCGCCATCCTCTGCAAAGATTTGCGGAATGGGCTTGCCAAAATGTTCCTCAATCACTGTATCCATGTCTATAAATTGGCGATTGAGTCGTTCGGCTAGTAAACGACCGATAGTTGTTTTGCCGGTGCCCATAAAGCCGGTGATGATGATGTTTTTTTCGACAGGAAAGGTTGTGGCGGTCATAACGCGAGTATGATTTATATGGTTAGATTGTAGTCTGGTGATCGAGACGATTAAGCATCAAAAGTTAAGTGTCAAGATAAGTAACAATGGATTGAACAAGTTGATCGACTGCCTGGGATGAATCAATGACGTAATGTTCTTCAGGCGCAATCGAGTAGCGCCAACAGTCTGCATAGTCGCGCAAGGCTTGTTGCATAGCAGCCCAGCTAGCGACGCGATGGGTTTGTGGCTGTTGGCTTCGCAACTCAAGCCGTGCACGCCAGGTATCCTCTGGCAACCTGGTCTCTATGACCAAGAGCCGTACGCCGTATGCAGCCGCAAGTTCTTGCCCGGTGGCGTAGGAAATGGGGTAGGAGAGCGGTGAATCAACCACAACACTTAGACCGATTTCTAGCTGGCGGCGGGTAAGTTGCCACATGATTTCATAGGCTAGCACATTACCCTGGGGCAGATGATAGATATAGTCTTTTATGTCATCCTTATCGACCAAGGGCCAGCCCAACTGTCGCGCCAGTGCTGCCGCCAGGGTGCTTTTGCCTGTGCCTGGATGCCCTTTGAGCAGAAGCAATGTCTGTTTACGCACCTGTGTTGATCTGGTCCCGATTGAATAGGGTGAAGTGTTGCGGCTGGACAAGCTGTGCTTGCTGCATGAGCAGGGCATTCATCAGTTCAATGGCAAGACGCGATTCCAGAGTCACGCCTGCGCGTACGCCCACACAGGGATCATGGCGACCCTTCTTGAGTTGGAAGTCGATCTCCTCCATGTTTTTACGCACCGAAAGCTGTGGCTTGACAATGGTGGAGGTAGGCTTGAAGCCGACGCGGCAGACAATGGGCATACCCGTTGTGATGCCGCCAATCAACCCGCCATGACTGTTGGCCTGATAGCCTTCGGAGCGGATGGGGTCATTGTTAATGCTGCCTGTGCGCGAAACTACATCCCATCCCGCGCCGATTTCGCAGGATTGCACGGCGTTCAGCCCACCGAGCGCACCCATCAATCGCACCTTCAGGCTATTGTAAAGCGGGGCACCAACCAGTGCAGGAACGTTGACTGCTACCACTTCCACCGCCGCGCCCAACGAGTCACCCGCGATGCGAGTCTGTTTAATGAGGTCGCCGGCTTCTTCGGCAAATTCAGCGTCTAGGCTGTGAATTTCCGCTCTATGTAAGCGTTCGCTGACCTGTGCGATCAACTCAGGCGGGATAGGTGCGCCTGGGTGTTCCAGGATGTATTGCTCAAAGAATTCGGTCAAACTGGTAGAACTGCGTAGCGGGCCGACTTGACTGATGGACGAGAAGATGGCTGTGCCAAAGTTCGCCGCCAGGTAGAGACGCGCGATGGAGCCGCCCACGACATCCGAGATTGTGGAGCGATAGCTTGAACGTCCCCCGCCACGCACATCGACAAAGCCTTGGGATTGGTGGAACTTGACCAGATCAGTGTGACCAGGGCGGACCTCACCCGTAGGCCCGGCAAATTGGCGATAATCGTGGGATCGTTGGGACGTGGAAAGTACAATGGCCGCGATCGGTTCGCCAGTGGTATAGCCTACATCATAGCCCTGAGTGCGTGATTCAATGCCGTCGAGCACTGTGGCGATCTCGCCTCCAGCCAAGAGCGTGTCGTGGTCTTCGCTGTAGAGGCCGGATAGCAGGGCAACACGGTCTTGCTCGCGGCGGGGCGTGCCATGCTTGTTGCTGCCCGGACGGCGACGATCCAGGTATGCCTGGATCGCACTGCGCTCGATGCGCAAGCCAGGGGGGCAACCAAAGACAATGGTGGTGATGGCTGGGCCGTGAGATTCTCCGGCACCAGCAACGGCATAGAGTGGTCCGCCGAGGATTTCCATAGCTACCTGTCACTAACTAATCATCAAGAGATTTCATATCAAAATTGCTTACGCGTGCACACAACGTATGTCCATTTGTACTCGACAGTATAGCGTAGATCGGGAAGAGAAGACCAAATTATGGGCTGCTGTGGGCATTGGCGACACGAGCATTGGCGATAAAGGCGCGCACCTGTTTGTGGTCTTTGCGTCCCGGCGCTGTTTCAACACCGCTGCTTACATCAACGCCCCAAGGTGTAACTGCCTCAATGGCGCTTTGGATGTTGGCGGCTGTTAGGCCACCTGCCAAGAGCAGACGGGGGGTAGATTGTGCAATGGATGCTGCTAACGACCAATCTGCCTGATGCCCTGTGCCTCCATAGCCAGAGGGATGTTAGTCGTCAATCAAGATCTGCGGGGCGCTAG
>CAMPHP010000904.1 GCA_946885925.1 uncultured Litorilinea sp. | reverse complement strand
GGTCAGGGCCAATTGCCAAGCCTAGCCCCTGTTGATCGGCGAGGGCGCGCATCCGTTGAGCAGCCGCTACCGGGTCTTGTTTCTCCGCCAGAGGATTGATCGGGCCATGCTCCAAGTTATAGCCGATTAGGTCCAGATAACCGCCAAGTCTTGGCACCAGTTGCTCGGCCAGCGTTGCCGACTTAAAAACTACCATTCGTCGCCCCGCATGCACCGCTTCCAGCAACGATACATCGCTTGTATGCTCAATATGTGCGATATCCTCTGGTTGCGCCATTTGGTTGAAGTAGGATACAAGGTCTGGTGTAAGATTGATCTGTAAGTGCTTGGGCCGGTGTTGAGACCCTGACGCGGCCGCTACAACAGGTGCTGGGCGATCCGGATGAAAGCCGATCGGCCAAACAGTCTGTGCATCGTATGTAATATCTGAAAGCACCACGTCCTGTAAGCTGGTTCCCTCTAGGTTAGCGTTAACCAACACGGCACCCGAAAGATCAGCCCTGCGCAGGTCTGCCCCGCGTAAATCTGCCAGTGTCAAATCTGCGCGCTGCAAGCTGGCCTTGTATAGCGACGCGCCACGCAAATCAGCATGGTTCAGGTGACTATCATCGAGCATCGCTGCGTTCAGGTTTGCCTCGCGCAGTGTTGCACCTTCAAGCTTCGTACCTACCAGGCTAGACCTAATTAGACGCGAACTGGCAAGATTGGCTAAAGCTAGGTCTGCACCATCCAGGTGAGCCTGTACCAACTGTGTCCCTTGTAACGCAGCCAGCACCAGATTGGCGTTTGTCAAGTCCACCCCATTCAAAATAGCCCCTTGCAAGTTTGCCTTGTAAAGATTGGCATCCGGCAGTTGTGCGCCATATAGATTGGCACCTGACAAATCGGCACCGGCAAGCCAGAGCGGGCCAGGCTGGTTTAGGAGGGAATAGAGATCCTGGGGAGACAAGCGGATTTGCTCGGTAACACCTACGGGAGGCTCTACCACCGCGCCAGTTACATGCCAGCGAGGTGACAGAAAGAGAAGAAGTAACAGGAGGAGCGTTGCGCTCCAGACTGCGACATTTATCAAAGGACGCCATTTGCTGCTCATGGTTCACACGGGTCCTTTCTGTTCAAACGACGCTTGCAGCGCCCTCTATCACACACTATCTACCACAAAACAAGGCATCTCTGTTCTAACAATTGCGCTTCTCGACGCGGGCTTACACAGTCTCATGGTTCCACTACTGCAGAATTGGGTTATGCCATTATCGCGCAAATGCTGACTGTTTCAACTCCCAATCTCTGGGCGGTTGTATGTCACGGTGGGGCCGGAGTGCCGCCAAGATGGCGGCACTGCCAGCAGGTCTTGTCCTGGTGAGGAATGCTGGCGCTCCCGATCATGCCGGGACACAAAATTAGCCCGCTGATTTTGAATCGGCGGGCCGGTAGTTTAGATGATCAACTTTCTTAGCGATGGCAATTGTGATGAGTCGAGGAAAGCAGTGGCGTTCGTACAATCCAACAATCGCCCTGGTCCTGTCCCTAGATAATAGACCTAGTATTGCGCGGCTCTATCCTGCGAGAGGTAGTACGGTTATTTCCAGGGCCAGATGACGCATGTATGCGCGCAGCGACCATTTGATCACTAGGCCGCTCTCGGATGTCACGATAGAAGCGACCTCTGTCCTTCCACTCCTTGACATCGGCCTCCGATCTGCTGCCTGTGATCACTGACGCCATGACGACAAGCCCACTCAGCATAACTGCCCCCGACACCACAAGACTGAATACGACGCCAATCATACGTGATGACCTCCTTTGTGACACTGTCTCAACCACTCACACCTATGTTACCCAGGGTTCGCACGATCGGAGGAAGACATTGTCACCTAGATACAGACCGTTCACAGATAGGTTACGTCGCAGACAGAGGACTTCCCGCTGCGCCATTTACCTTCTACCGATCGTACCTCTTGGCGTTACATTTAGTATGACTGGTTTAGTGCAGAATCGATACTCAATGAGTACTGGAGTAATACTGATAGCATACGTTATGCCTCCCACTCGATTGCTTTATCGCCATCACGTTCGGGCTGCTTACTATGTGGCTATGTCGGGAGTGGCATATCGGACTACTTTCTAGCCAGATGGTTTCTAGTCAGACGGCAACTTGGGTAATTGTTGCAAGGCAGCAACAAAGCGTGCTTCGTCGAAAAATCGATTCTTGTTAAGCATGTCGACCATCTCCGTAAAGAGAACAACGCCTATCAGTTGTTTGGCCTCATTCATGGAATGGCCTTCCTTCATCAACCGTTGAAGCGTCTGTTTAGTTTCAGGTGGGTTATTCGCGCGGAGTTGATCTTCAACCGCTTCAAGAATCGCTGGAGGAAAATCAGGTTTAGACTTCGCCATTTACTCACTCCCTTCTAGAACCTTTTACTTATGGGTCTTTCTGCTTATGGAGAAGTTCCTTCAATCTATCATATCACTCCCAAAAGGGATCAAAAAAGCACTTTGACGCCTGGTCTGACCATGTGATAATCTATCCCCCAGCGAACCACAACCGAATCTGTGCGAATGGTGTCCTTCTTCACCTCTCACTTGCCTCTTACGCAAAGCACGGACTTGGGC
>CAMPHP010000903.1 GCA_946885925.1 uncultured Litorilinea sp. | reverse complement strand
ATCAAAGAGGACTTATCCCGCGAATTCTGGAATAAGTCCTCTTTTTGTTCTAGAGTCTGTTGTTCTAAACCTTACGACTCCCTTGCTCACTCGCTTCTTAACTTAGCCAAACCGATAGATGAGCACCACAACCGAGGTGGCCCACAGCACACTATTGATCAGCAATGGCCGGTCCTTCAACAGTAGTTCATCGGGCGCACCGCCAAGCTTTTTGACATGAATGAGATAAAGATAGCGGGCAATAAAGTAGAAAACAAAAGGAACCGTCAGCATCATCCGCCAGCCTGCCAACGCCGTTGGAGACTCAAAGGTATAGAGCGTGTAGGCAACAAGTGTGCTGGTTGTTACCAGGCCAATCAATTGATCCAAAAGAGGAAGATTGTACTGCTCCAAACTGGCACGGTGACTAGCTGCATCCCCAGCCAAGAGCGTAATCTCATGGCGGCGCTTGCCAAAGCCCAGGAAGAGCGAAAGCAGGGTCACACAGACATAGAGCCACGGGCTAAAATTTGCCACATGAACCACCAGCACACCCGCAATAACCCGCAGCAAAAAGCCCAACGACAGCACCATGACATCGACAATGACCACATTCTTGAGATAGAAGCTATAGGCCACATTCATGACCAAATATAGCCCTGTCACCGCACCCACCCAAGGGGTAATCCAAAAGCTGCCCGCCATGCCGATGATTGCCAGCACAAACGCTGCCACTGCCGCCACAAACGGATTCAGTTGGCCGCTAGGCAGTGGACGCAGCCGCTTGCGTGGGTGCTGGCGATCCTTCTCAATGTCTGCCAGATCATTCATTAAATAGACGCTGCTGGAGACCAAACAAAAGCAAATTGCGACCCAAGTCGTGCGCCAAAAGGGTTCAGCGTCCAATAGCTGGCCGTCAAAGACCAGCGCGGCGTAGACGATGACATTCTTAGTCCACTGGCTCAAGCGCATGGAACGCAGTAAGCCAGTCAAGGTAGATACGAAGCTTGGGGAAGTAGCGCTTTGTGTAGTCATTCGGCTATGATAATGGATGTGAACGAACAAAACCAAAACAACTGGTCAGAAGATAGCGAAGTAACGCCCCCCACAGATATGCCAGCCGCAACGCCGCCCGCCACAGAGGCGGATCGCCGGACAGTCAAGGCGGCGCGTGGCAAGCAACGGCTCGATCTGCTGCTCGTAGAGCGCGGGCTGGCAGAAAGTCGCGAACAGGCGCGACGCCTGATTATGGCGGGTGAAGTCTTGGTTGACGAACAAGTAAGTGACAAGCCTGGGCGCACTGTCTCGCGTGATGCGACGCTGCGGGTGCGTGAACCCTTGCCTTATGTAAGCCGCGGTGGACAGAAGCTAGCTGCGGCATTACAGGCTTTTCCTGTACCTGTGGAGCATATCACAGCAATCGATGTAGGCGCAAGCACCGGCGGATTTACCGACTGCCTGCTCCAACACGGAGCCAGCCGGGTCTTTGCAATTGATGTGGGCTATGGACAGTTGGCATGGAAATTGCGCTCCGATCCCCGTGTCATCCCTCTAGAGCGCACCAATATTCGCCACCTGACTCACCTACCCGGAGGCGTTTTGGCCGATCTCGCCGTGATTGATGCAAGTTTCATTAGCCTGACCCTCGTGCTGCCCCCTACGCTTAATCTGCTCACCGCTGAAGGTGAAGTTGTGGCGCTGATTAAACCGCAATTTGAAGCAGGTCAGGAGGATGTAGGCAAGGGTGGCGTGGTGCGCGATGCCAAGGTTCACCAGCGTGTGCTTCAAGAGAGCTTTGATCTCGCCGCCAGCCTGGGGCTAACTGTTGCTGGGCTGATTGCCTCGCCTCTGCTCGGTCCGGCAGGCAATGTAGAATTTCTAATCTGGCTGCGCCGCACCAACGAGATTGCGCCGGATCCCGAACAGTTAATTAGTACAGCCTTGGAACAAGCCCACCTCCTGCGCCAAAAGCCCCGCTAACACTTCCTGTCATTAACTCCACAATTTGGCACTCCTTCTTCTTCCACCTATGATTGAGCCATCCAATTAGTAGGCAGTCAAAGGTTGCTAGCCTACTACCTTTTCTAGCGAGAGAGCTTGCTCGTGACACGCAGCGAATTTGTAGTTGACCATCAGTGGAATTCCGATCTGCGCAGCCCTGTGCGCTGGATCATCTCCCATCTAAAGCGCAGCCCTTGGCTACTCACATTGATGGTGTTGGGTGGAGTGGGCAATGCAGCCCTGGCTGCCGCCATTCCCCTCTACACGGGCTATGCCTTTGACTCGCTCACTGGCCCGACGCCAAGTATGCGCGCCTTGTTATGGGCGACCATTGCCCTGGTTGTCACCCAATTGGTACGCTTCTTTATGCAGTTGGGGCGGAACTTTGGTGCAGAAACCGTGGCGCAACGGTTGGAACGCGATACGCGCCAAGAACTCTATGCCTCACTCCTAGGCAAGAGCATGGGATTCCATGATATGCGCCCTACGGGTTATATAATTTATATAT
Organism: uncultured Litorilinea sp.; assembly: GCA_946885925.1. The sequence goes on along the minus strand of CAMPHP010000903.1, from coordinate 130 downwards.
AAAAAAAATAATTTATATATATTTAATTTATTTTATAAAAATTTATAAAAATTTTATTTTTATAATTAAAATTTATAATTTTTAAAATTTTTTAATATTAAAATAAATTATTATATACGTTAAAGACCCA
>CAMPHP010000902.1 GCA_946885925.1 uncultured Litorilinea sp. | reverse complement strand
CTGCCTTTGCCATCCCAAAGAAGACTCGCCCGTGCTATACCACAGATAAAAGTAGTGGTTGGTGGCAAATTGGGGATCAAGAACAATGCTATACAGCCCGCTGTCCCATTTTTCGTTAACCCTAAGCGTTAATACGGGGTCAGGCTGCAACACACCCTGGCGCACCAATCGCACATGTGCAGTACTAAATTCCTCGCTACCCACACCCTTTTCAGTGACCAGAAAATCACCCGACGGTAGAATCACCATGTCGGTGGGCAAGGTCAAGCCACTTACAACTGTACGCACTACAAAACGAGGAGGCAACTTCACATCTGTATCCTCTTCGCCAGCGATGCTTACTTCTTGAGCAATCCCATATTCAGCCATATCCTGGGCATATAAAGGCGTAATTGACCACCAACCACAAAGACATGCGATGACGATTCCCAGCGAAAGGCTGCATATCCGTCCTACACGGTATCTAGTTAATCTTGCAAGCAACATACTCAAAAGCTCTAGCAACATCGATGAATGAAACGCGTAGAGGTATTCCTCGCGGGTACCCTCTTCGCACACAACCTTACTCGTACCTGACCTTAATCGTACTTAGACCTTAATCGTACTTAGACCTCAGTGGGTTGCTTCAACAACTGCAATGCGGGCTCTGGCCCAAAAACACGGGTATAGCGTGCAATAAATTCGCTGATCGTGAAACGGTGCGTCGTCGTTCCCACATTCTCTAGCGCATAGACACTGCACAATGCGCCGATCTTGCCAGCGACTGCGGGTGGCAACCCGGCTGTCATCGCAGCAAAAAAGCCGCCACGATACGCATCACCTGCTCCCGTAGGGTCATCAATATGCTCCAAATGGGCCACAGGCACGGGAATCGTTTCGTCGCCTTGATAGAGGACACTGCCTCGCTTCCCCAGGGTCAGCACCAGCATTTTCACTTGCTCGCGGATCTCATCCAGGCTCCACCCAGTCTTGCTCTGCACCATTGCCAATTCATACTCATTACAGAGTAAAAAGGACGCACCGGGAATGCTCTGCTGCAAGTCCTCACCACTCAAGCGAGCGATCTGCTGGCTGGGATCATAGGCATAGGGGATACCCAGTTGCTTGCACTCTTGGGCGTAGTTGAGCATGGCAATTGGATCATTGGGGCTGATCAGCACCAAACTGGCGTTGCCCAAGCCGCGGTCTACCAACGAAACCTCGCGCGCCCTGACCATCGCACCTGTATAGAAGTTAGCAATCTGATTTTGGTCAAGGTCGGTGCTGACAAAAAAGGTCGCAGTGAGTTCATCGGGGTACTCGATGATCTGTTCAGTGCTCAGCCCTTGCTCTTCGAGCCAGCGACGATAGTCGCCAAAGTCATGTCCAACGGTCGCCAGAATAACCGGATCCCCCCCCAACAATCGCATGGTATAGGCAATGTTGGCGGCCACGCCACCCCGTTCCCGGCGCATAGAGTCGGCGAGAAAACTCACGCTCAGGCTGTCTAGGCTTTCGGGTAAAATGTGGTCGCGAAAGCGGCCCGTATATCGCATAAGATAGTCATAGGCCACCGATCCTGTAATTACAAACGGCATACTTGTTTTCCCCAGTCTGGTGTCAGATTTCGGTCTACAAAAAAGCAGGCAAGAACCTGCGATGGAGGTCATGCACGCTCAAGCCCATCAGGGACCAACCCTGGCGGCAGTTGATGACTCGCCAAGCGCGTTAACAAGCGGCTGGGATCCTCATCCACCAAGAATAATTGGCGATGGTAAGGACGAATAAAACCTTCGCTGACACAGTGATCAATAAATTGAATCAGGAGGTCAAAATAACCCGCCACATTGAGCAGGCCGATGGGCTTGGCATGTAGTCCAATCTGGCCCCAAGTAATCGCCTCGAAAAGCTCATCCATCGTGCCAAAGCCACCCGGTATCGCGATAAAGGCATCGGTCAACTCTGCCATCTTTGCCTTGCGCTCGTGCATGGTTTTTACCACGATCAAGTCCCCAATGGGATCGCCCATCAACTCCTTGGTGGTCAAATGCTCTGGGATAATACCTATCACTGGACAGCCATGATCCCGTGCACTGCGCGCCACTTCGCCCATCAGCCCAACACTGCCGCCACCATAGACCAGCCGCATCTGTCGCCGTGCCAATTCCTGACCCAAGACAACCGCTACGTCGGCATAGATCGGCCGGTTGCCTGAATTTGCGCCGCAAAAGACACAGATTGTCTTTAGGTTATTCATACGCTGGAATTCGTCACAGTAGAATCTGCCACAGTAGAATCTGCCACAGCCGCGTTGGGAGTAGCGCCCTCACGGCGTTGGGCGCGTGTGGAGCGAATGCGCGCCTCGGCAGCCTCTTTGGCCTTACGCAGGCTTTGCTCAAAAGGTGGGTAGCAAATGCCCTCCTCGGTGACGATGCCGGTAATATAGCGAGGGGGCGTCACATCAAAGGCCGGGTTGTAGACTGGTACATCCACAGGCGCGATCAACGTTTCGCCCACATGGGTTACCTCACTGGCGTCTCGTTCCTCAATGGGAATATGGTCGCCATCGGGCAAGTTGAGGTCAATGGTACTGGTGGGCACGACGGCATAAACGGGGATGCCATTCTCGCGCGCCACGAC
>CAMPHP010000901.1 GCA_946885925.1 uncultured Litorilinea sp. | reverse complement strand
GTAGCCTGAATACGCGATGCTCTGGAGTCTCGTGGGATAGTATTTGTGTATAAGAGACAGCTTAACGACTGTTAACGATTTGTATGTTAATTGTATGTGAACTTTGTACGAACTCTCTCCATTGCTTCCCCATTTAGCTCTATAGTTGGCGTTTGCGCTTTATGCGCCAGGCAAGAGCGCCTAGAGCCAATTTTGTATCCCAAAACCACTTCTTGTTTTCTTGTTGTCGTTGGTTGTAGCCATTGATGCTGTTGAAGCAATCTGTTGGGCTTGAATTGTACGACCTCTATTTTGTTCTCTATTTCTGTTCTCGGTAGCTTCTATTCTCGATACGTGCTGAATCTGAGTTCCTGGTTGTGGCACCTTCTATCATCAAGAGCACTGTACCTGCTGTATTAAGCATGACTCTGCTGTTCGAGCATGTGGTGGCAAAAGAAAGCTCTACAATCGTTGCGTTTACCATTCGCAAAGGAGAAGAAGTGATGAGCGGGAAGAGTGAGTCTTTAACTGTTCAGAAGTATAGCCGCCGGCATTTCTTGCGGCTATCCAGCCTAGCCGTTGGGGGGATGGCAATGGCGGCCTGTGTAGCCGCGCCTACAACGACGACTACAACGACAACGACTACGCCCGCGGAAGGTGGGGGCACACCATCGGCAGAGCGGGTGTCATTGCGTCTCCAGAACTGGTTTAGCGAAGGCGATCTTGGGGCATGGCAGATTGGTCTGGACATGGTGGCCGAGGCGCATCCTGAAATTGACCTCCAATTAGAATTTAACGCCTATGAGGAAACGGCTGTGCGTGTGATGGCCGAAGCGGCAGCCAACAACATCCCCGATTTGATCATGGCAAGCAATGAACACACGCCCGTGTTGGCTTGTACGCAATTGCTCATGGATTTGAATCCCTTCATTGAGCGCGACCCAGACATTAACCCGGAAGACTTCGCCGCGGGTGTCTCTCAGGGCTTTAATATGTGGGGGCGTTGGTGGGGCTTCCCCTATGATCATTCGACCTGGGGCATCTTCTATAACAAGGCTCTCTTTGACGAGGCCGGGATTCCTTACCCAACGAGCGAAGGGGGCGAACCCTGGACAATTGACGAATTTGTGGAAGTCGCCCAGGCGCTTACCAAGCCAGATGGCGAGCAGTGGGGTGTCTGGTATCCTAATGGCGGGCCTGCCCAGTATTTGGATTCCTGTTTTATCTATAGTGCGGGTGGTCGCAACTTTGATGACAACTTGCAGGAGTGCATCATCAACTCACCGGAATCTGCCAGAGGCATCCAATTTTTGGTGGATCTGGTGCATACGCATAAAGTTGCGCCTTCACGCACCGAGCTAGCCGGTGGTGATATTGACTACTTTGCCTCCGGATTGGCTGCCATGCATATCAACGGGCAGTGGGATCTGCTGGGCAAGAACCAGACATCAGACTTTGATTTTGACATCGCCTACCTACCTATCATCGACATGAAGCGCGGCGTAACCGGAGGTTCCGGCTTCTGTATTAGCGCCAAAACCAGTCAACCGGACGAGGCGTGGGCCTGGCTCTCTGACTTTACCAGTACGGAAGTTTTGGCCGAGATGGTTGGGCGCACTGGCCGCGGTATTCCGGCACGCTGGAGCGCGACCGATGCCTATTTGGAAGCTGGTGGGCGGGCCGAACATCCCAGTGTCTTTATCGAGCAGTTAGAATGGGCCTTTAACGACCGCTCCGTCGTGGCTTTCTACGAGTTCATTGATTCCTACAACCGGAATCTTGAATCGATCTTTGCCACGGGCGAAGGCAGTATTGAAGAAGCACTGGCGACTATCCAGACTGAGACAAACGCGGCGATGGAGGAGAAGTGGGCAAGCTGCACGCTCAGTATTTAAGTTGGGGTTGCTTTGTGCTTGTAGATCGTATTTAATAGATTTACCCGCCTAGACCGTGACTATTTTGAGAACGATACTTTTGCTCTTCCCGAAAGTATCGTTCTCAACTAGTTCCTCAAACAGAGCAGCGTTGCAGGGGCCTGCTCTGACGCGCAGGAGGATTTGTGATGTCCATTGTTACCCATGAGAGTAGCCGTCCTTATCCATCTGTCACACGAAGCCGCAATGCGTCGCGCCAACTGAGCCAAGCCACAGTAAGCATTCTGCTTTTTTTGCTTGCCCTGTTGGTGAGCTTTCCATTTTTATGGATGGTACGGACTTCGTTCATGCTGCCGACAGAGGCATTACGGTTTCCGCCCATATGGATTCCGCAATCCATTTCGTTGGAAAATTACACAAACGCCCTCACCATCCAACCCTTTGCAAGATACATTCTCAACAGTCTCTTGATCGCAATTTCAGTGGTGTTTGGGCAACTGTTAACCGCTTCCCTGGGAGCTTATGCCTTTGCTAGGCTGCAATTTCCGGGTCGTGACAAGCTGTTTTTGCTCTATCTCGCCACCATGATGATTCCCTCCCAGGTGACATTGGTTCCTTTGTTTGTCATGGTTGCGCGCGTGGGATGGATTGATAATTATGCTGCTCTCATTGTGCCAGGTTTATCGAGCGCGTTTCTTACCTTCCTGTTACGCCAGTTCTTTTTGTCTATCCCATCTTCCTTAAAGAGCATTTTGCGCGTATTTCC
>CAMPHP010000900.1 GCA_946885925.1 uncultured Litorilinea sp. | reverse complement strand
ATCTGAAGCTGGCGGCAAAGAGAAGGGTCTACAGTAGAACGAACTTTTAGCAGCGTTGGCGCGATGGTGCCAGCGCTGTTGTTTTGTGGGATTAAGATCACTGTGAGCAGAGATGATTCACCCGCAGCGAGCGTGATGGGCGCGGGTGGGAGAGAATCTGCTTTTAATTCGCCGCTGGTTTCCAGCGTAAAGGCGGCAGTGGTTGCACTCGTATTTGTGATCGCCACCGTATAGGTCACAGGCACGCCTACGTGGGCACTGCCTTGGTCGCTTGCAATTGTAACCGAAAAGGGGCTGCTGTTGGTGACGGTGATCAATTCAGCCGCGGTAACGCCCCAATCGCCTGCACTGTCTTGTGCTTGGACATAGAGCGTATGGCGACCGCTGGGCAAGCACGCAGTCTCTACAGTCCCTGTAATGGTTTCTTGCAAGCTGTTGAATTGTCCATCTACAGGAGCGAGAGGCCAAGTGAAAGGTGTATTCTCCCACGGTAGTTGGTCAATGGTAACGCGTGCTGCCCTGATCGGCTCGGTTGGCTTGACGAGGCTGCTGCTACCAATACCAGAAAGCGTGGCGATCCGGCTGGCGTCTGCCGTGGCAGTCATGGTCACATGGGTCTCTGTACCTGTATCCTTGGGCGTCACCACGAGATTGAGTACTTCCGGACCTGCGGGTAGCTGGTAAGGAAGGGGAGCCGATGCAAATCCATAGCGCAGTGCTGCAAGGGTCGGCTGTAGAATTGTGTTTTCAAAGTCGCTACAGGATTGAAAGAAGTTGGTGCCAAGCTCAAAGGTGTAGCTGGCGACGCCCAACTCGCCGTAGGACCAATCATCCGTAGTTCCATCCGTCTGATAAAGACAGCCAAATGCGCCAGCTTGGCAGACCGTATAGCCGGTATGATGACCAAAGCGACGGGCAAGGGTAGCTAACTCCGGGCCATTGGGCGCGGCTGCATCATCCCAGCCCCAGGGAAAGAGCACAAGACGGCCATAGCTATGTAGTGAGATAAAAAGCCCTGGCGTTGTTATTGGGGCGCTGGCCTCCAACGTAACGTCGCGCTGGTCGGGAAAGATGCTACGCGCGTAGGATTCAATGGCGGCTACTTCTGGCTCGGAAGCCGGTGCATTCCCGCGATAGGTTTCAGAACAACTATAGCCGCTCGAGCAGCCAGGACAAGAGTTCCATTGGAAACTACTGTTGCGATTGAGGTCAACGCCATAATTGTTGACCGAGCACGAGTCATCCATGTGCGTGTTTTTGCGCCAGAGCAAGCCAGTTTCGGCTTTGCGGCGGCCATCGGGATTGGCAAGCGCCAATAGGTGTAGTTCGCCGTGGTCGAGCAACCAGGTCGCTGTCGCATCTGTACCATAGTTTTGCAGGAGCGATTCGGCAAAGCGCAGCGCAACTTCGGCAGTGGCGAGTTCGCGGGCATGGATAGCTCCCATCAGCATGAAGCGAAATTTGGGGCCGGTTTGTTGCTGGTTGGTCAGGACTAGAACGCGCAGGTCGTCGCCCGCGGGGCTGGCTGGATCGCCTTTATCCCAACTGTCGCCAATATCCACTTGGCGCGCTAAGTGCGGGTACGCTAGTTCCAACTGGTCGAACGTGGCATAGGTTTCGTCCACGGTGCGATAACAGGCAAAGCCGGGAATGCCGTTGCTTTGTGCTGGGGTAAGGTTCGAGTCAGTGCGTGGGGCGACTGTTGGGGGGTGGAGTTGCGATTGATCTGGTGCAAGGGTTAACTGGTGGCTGGTACGCAGGGTGGCAACTTGATCGGCGGTAAGCGGCGCGAGCAGGTAATGTGCAACATGGTCAACTTCCCACACATCCAGTTCGCCAGCCAACTGGTTCAGGTCACTTTGGTCGGCAAAAGTAACGCGCCAGAGTTGGACAGCGGGTGTTTGCGTCTGTGCTTGGAGTGGTGGCGTAATGAGAAACATGGCTCCGATTGCAACAAGGATCGCGAGCCAATGGATGCGTAAAGTTACCATGTTCCTCTTATCATTGTCTGTATTGAGGTCTGTATTGAGTGATTACTTGATCACGGGACGCAGCTTCAGCGCCAATTGCAGCGAAAAACGTGCATCGGGATCATCCAGATCAAGCTGGGTGATGGCGGAAATTCGCTCCAGCCGGTAGGTCAAGGTATTGCGGTGAATGTGGAGCCGGTTGGCCGTCTGGCTGAGATTGCCGTGGCAGGCGAAAAATGCTTCCAATGTTTCCACCAGTTCTGCGTTTTTGTTGTCGTCGTGAGTAATCAAGCGCCCTAGCGTTTTGCGGAAGAAACGCTGGGCTTCGGGATTGGTGCTGAGGGCGGTTAAGAGTTGGTAAAGGCCCAGATCACCGAAATAGGTGACAGGAGCTCCCTTCCACTCTTTGCCCAATCGCCAGCTCTCGCGCGCCTGTTGCAAGCTGTGAATCCACTTCGAGGGACCAACGCCAGGGCGACCAATGCCGATCACAACCTGTGCTTTGGGGTGTTTGGCGAGTAGTTGGGTCACAAAGTCGTTGGCGACAACTTTGAGTTCCCGCCCGCTTTTGGCATTGTCGAGAGGCCAAAATAAAAGGTGGCCCTCTTCGCGGCGACTATAGGGAGCGTTGATATTGAGCCCTTCCATAA
>CAMPHP010000899.1 GCA_946885925.1 uncultured Litorilinea sp. | reverse complement strand
GCCTACGGGATCGGGTTGGGGGTTGCTGATTTGGAAGAAGTAGCCGGCGCGTTCCCCACAGCGCATCCGCCCACGCGTGTACCAGATGGGCGTCCAGAACTCGACCTCGTTGGTGGCATAGTCGCCCGTGATCACCTCTTGCTCATAGAGTTGGCCTACCACCTTCCATCCATTCGCCAGGGGAAAGCCAAAGAGTGCGCGGTTGTCCAGCACCTTATAGGGTCGCCAATAGCCTCGCGGCCAATTTGTATTCCAGGTGCGTAGAATCTCCACACGGTTATAGGCGAACATCTGGTAGACATAGCCACCAAAGAGCAGCGCCGCCACAATGCCCACGGTCGCACCTACCCAGGCGAGGGTGCGCGCTTTCGTACTAGGATCATGCCTAGTACGGGCTGGCGTGCGTGCTGCCCACCACGAAGCCACGCGTTGGACAACCATGCCCACGAGTAGCGCCCAGGGAGCAAAGAAGACATAGACATGGGTGCGCGGTTTGCTGGTAAAGCCCAGCATAATGACCAGCAGCGCGCCAAACCAAATCCACAACAACCGCTCCTCCCAGCGTGTACGGGGCATCAGCCATGCGGGAAGCAAGGCCAACGCAGCCAACAGCACCCATAGATCACGCCCGCCCACCGTCGCCCATGTTGGGTTGATAGCAGTCAGCGCGACAAAGAGCAGCAACAGGAGAATGGCAGCCAGCCCCCACCAACGCCCCAACACACGACGATAGAGGACTAGCAGCGCAATGAGCATCACGCCAATTAACGCCAAGGCATAGTAGCTGGAACTATAGGTTGTAAGCCGGATCCAGAGGTCAGCTATATTGTTGACCGGGAAGCCCTCACCGGCGATGCGCCGGTCTACTAAATAGGTATAGGTCGCGCCAAATTGCTCATGGAGCACAAAAGGAAGATAGAAGAGGGAGAGCAGTGCTGCCCCCAGCAGCAACGCGCCGCCTAAGCCTACAGCAAGTGCGCGGCGCTGGGTGGGGTAGCGAATCCAGATCAGGCCAATCACAAAGAGGGCAGGAATTGCCACCAGCCCGGCTTCATAATGTGCCCACAGCCCCGCGGCGAGAAAGAGCGCAGACATAAGCAGCCCGCGCCATAAGGCACGTGGCTCTTGCCACAAGCGCACCAAGACGAGCAGCGTCAGCGCAGACATGAGCATGACCACGCTTTGATATTGCACCAGGCGCGCAAAGCCGATATAGAAACCATCCACTGTCAAGAGCAACGCCGCGGCCAACCCTGCCGCTGGTCCCAAAAGCCGCCGCCCCAGCCAATAGACTGCCGCGAGCGCGGTGAGATTTGCAACAGCAAAGGGCAATCGTGCGGTTGTCTCTGTTAGATTGCCCAAGCTGGCAAAAATTGCCGTGGGCAGCAAAATCTCCCCAGGCCCCTTCTTGTGCAAGAACAGCACGTCGTCATAGCCCTGGATCACCGCAGCAGCACGCAAGACAGCGCGCGCCTCATCGCCATGAAACTCGGCATACCCCAAATTGGTCAAGCGCAGCCCCACAGCCAACGCCATTATCAACAGCAGCGTGACGATCTCCCAGCGCGGCAAGGGAATTTGCGGCAAAGGTTCTTCCCCGGCTATGGGCCATGCAGCCACCAGCAGCGCCAACAGCAGGAGATCAATGGCGATGTGCAAATGCCAGGTGGTCAACGGCCCTGGCAGATAGCTGAGGAGGAGCAGCAGCCCCAGCAGCAGGGCATAGCCTGCACCCACCGCATAGAGTCCCCACTCTAGTTGTGTAGCGGGTGCGCCAAAATCGCGCCCCAGCACCTCGGCAAAAAGATGGCCCGGAATAAAGAGTGCCCAAAGCAGCAGCGCGCCCACGCGCATCCAATCGGGGAGCGGCACCAAGAGCAGGGCTTGGGCAACCAACGCCAGCCCCACCGCGCTCAGCAGCCGCTTGCGCTGGATGGTCAGCATAACGCGCATCCTTGCCCCCAGGGATGCGCGCGCAAAAACCGTCTACGCGCGCATCCATACCCTACATGGGAAGTCAGGCAGCGTAGACGAGGCATCAATTGGTACATTTCAAGAGTAGGTCAGGCAGTGAGTGGTGATTTTAGTCGCGCGTGCGATGGCTAACGGTCTGGCGCACATGGTAGATGGGCTTGGCTTGGCTTTCGTAATAGGTGCGGATCACCATTTCGCCCAGCAGCCCCATTGTAATCAACTGCACGCCAATTACCACCAGCAGCACAGCCAACAAGAGGAGCGGTCGCCCACCAATATCCTGATCGAAGAAAAGCTTGAGGAAGGTCAGATAGCCCCCAAGTAGCAGCCCCATCGCGGCAGAAACCAAACCCATTGTGCCAAAAACGTGAATAGGCCGCGTGGCATAGGTGCCCAGGAACCAGACAGTGATCAGATCCAGCACAACGCGCACGTTGCGACCAATGCCATACTTAGAACGCCCATACTGGCGCGCATGATGGTTGACTGCTACTTCAGTAACCGAACCACCCACCTGGCTTGCCAATGCCGGGATAAAGCGGTGCAGCTCGCCATAGAGTCGCACATGCTGGAGAACATCGCGGCGATAGGCTTTGAGCGAACAGCCATAGTCGTGGAGTTGAACATCGGTCACATTCGAGATGAGT
>CAMPHP010000898.1 GCA_946885925.1 uncultured Litorilinea sp. | reverse complement strand
CAACAATGCGGTCGATATCTATCGTCACCTCATTGACCAATTCTGCATCAACAACTAGCAACCACTTTTAGCCGCAACTCACTATTTATCAGGACAAATACCTAGGACAAACGCCATGTCTGTCACCACCCTTCCCTCTACCGCGTCTCGGACTGTTCAGCAGCTATTTAATCTCAGCGGACGTGTTGCCATTGTGACCGGCGGGGCGGGTCTACTCGGCAAGCAGTTTAGCGAGGCGCTAGTTGAGGCTGGGGCGACTGTGGTCATCGCCTCACGCACAGTGGAAAACTGTCGTGCTTGGGCCGGTGAGTTAAACACCTATGCCACCACACTCCCCATCTGGAACGACCGTGACACCACAAAGGCAGCAATTCCCATAACGGTCGATGTCACCGACCCCCAATCCTGCAACGATCTAGTCGCTGCGACGTTGGATCAATGCGGGCAACTGGATGTGCTGGTCAACAACGCCTATAGACGCGGCACACCAGCCCCACCGGAAGAGTTAACGCCCGAAGCATGGCGAACCTGGATCGATGCTGGCTTGAGTGGCCTCTTTTACTCTGCCCAGGCCGCGGCCAAACCGATGCTAGCCCAGGGCAGCGGCTCAATCATCAACATTAGCTCTATGTACGGAGTTGTCGGCGTTGATGTACGCATCTACCCGCCTGAAGTGCCAGTCAACGCCTCTGCTGCGTATGGTGCAATCAAGGGTGGCGTGATCAATCTCACCCGTACCTTAGCAGTCGTATGGGCACCTCAGGGAGTGCGCGTCAACTGCATCTCACCGGGTGGCTTCCCTGGTGCAACCATTAACAGCGACTTTCACCAAAACTTTGTCAACAAAGTCCCGCTCAATCGCATGGGCAGCCGCAACGATCTCAAGGGTGCAATTGTTTTCCTAGCCTCAGATGCCGCAGCCTACGTTGTGGGTCACAATCTTCTGGTGGATGGGGGCTGGACAGCCTGGTAATGGTTTATCACCTTCCTTGAAGCCCTCAAAACAGAGTTGAGCTTCAAGGAAGGTTTCTGCCAGGCTCGCTTGCTTTTCCCGATAAGCTCAATTTCCCGTAAAGTAGTACCGTCTCACCCTAGTTTAATGCCTCTCTCAGATGCGTATTGTGTACTACGCGCACCGATTTCCAGAGAATTGCGTCATGCTGTGATAGAATAATCAAAGAATGCGCGCCAGACTGGACAACTGTGACCAGAATGGTGCGAAGATAAGGTGCGATTTAGGACGAATGGCTGAGCAGGACACAAGGCCGACAACAGAAGAACCGGCAGAGACACAGGAAGAAACACGGGAAGAAGTACGTCCACAACTCCCTCCAAAAGAGATGCCATTGCCACGATGGTATTTGTCAATGGGGCTACTATTCGTCGCTTTACTTGTGGGTGCGTACTGGTGGGGAAACCGTTCTACTGAACCGGCACCGAACAGCTTACAAGTAGCTGCTAGCGCTAGCGTAACCCCCACAACGACCTCCACCAGCGAAAATACGCGACCGCCTCAGGCCGATGCAGCTTTGACCCGTGTAGCCGCGGCACAACTTCAGCGTGAGCCATCACCAACACCCACCGCTACGTTTGACCCTACTGCTACCATTGACTCTACCACGACGCCAACTGCGGCGGCAGAGAGCGCATTAATTGTCCTACCCACTGTTACCCCCACCCTGATTCCATCGCCAGTTGCCACACGCACCGTTGAAATCCGGGGAGAGGCAACATTGCTTTTGCAAATTGGCAACGAGAATTTCCAAAGCAGTGGTCAGCCAGTTGACCTTGCCCTTGACCCACGCAGCTATGTTCTCGGCGGCGATACACCCTCCGTCACGGACGAGTGGTGTATGCAAGTTGGCCCGTCGGGTCTGGTCTTTGATGTTGTATTATCGCTCCTGCCCGTCACTGGCGATCTCCATGTCAGCGGTGAACTCCAACTATACGATGGCTTCTGTGGCAGCCTGGGTAGCCTAGGTGATCTGCTTGCGACTTCGCCATTGGATGTAACCGTTCCATCAGGTGCTGCCGCGCAAGTAGCCCCCAGTCTCCAAGCACGAGCCAGCCTGCTGGGAATGGACAACTTGCTAAACATCGCCACGGGCGTCTTTTTGGAGTTGACCATCCGCAATCCTCAACCGCGCTAATTTACACCTTGGTTCCAGGCAGTGGCACCGGGGATGGTAAAGAGGCGGAAGGCAAAGAGGTAGATGGTAAAGCAGACACGCTGCTCCCAACGTGACCAAGCTGGCGAGAGATCAACGCAGCAGCTTCCATCACTGCCGCCGCAACATCGCCCACCTGCTCATGACCTAGGCGCGAGGCAGGGGCCGAAACACTAATCGCCGCCGTCACCCGCCCCGGATACTCGAAAATCGGCGCACCTACACAACGTGCGCCATCTTCATTCTCCTGATCATCCAACGCATACCCCAATTGCCGCACCTGGGCCAAAGCATGCATCACACCGGCTCTTGTGTGTATTGAAAAGACTGTGCGCGGCATCAACCGTGCGGGCAAATGGCGTGCAGGTTCGTCAATAAAGGCGAGAATTGCTTTACCCAGTGCTGTAGAATAGGCAGGGTCACGGCTTCCTAATGTCGCCTGCATACGCAAAGAA
>CAMPHP010000897.1 GCA_946885925.1 uncultured Litorilinea sp. | reverse complement strand
CTTCTATCGTTGCCCATGATCCTGCCAACCGGCTTCTCTTCTGGGATCAGCGGCTTACCGTATCACCCGACGATGGGCGGCTCTTGGGCATGTTCTGGAGCCATGACCGCCATGCCCAAGAGGACGTGCCAATGCACATGGCGTGGGGTTCTCCCGATGGGCGTGAATGGAGTTCTCCCCGTTCCACAGGCATAGCAGGCCAGATCTGTGCGCCACTGGCCCTACCCGGTGGTAGGATTCTTGCTGCCTACGTCCATCGTCACAACCCACCGTCGCTACGCGCCATGCTTAGTGATGACTTTGGAGAGAGCTGGAACCAGGCCGAGGAATTAGTCTTTTATGAGAAAGAACGGGGAGGTCGCGAGTCGGGCATGGGTGGCCCTCGCGATTTTGGAGATTACTGGGCAGATATGAGTATCTGGACCTTCGGCCACCCTGCGCCCGCGCTGCTTCCCAATGGTGATGTCATGGTCGCCTATTACGCTGGGGACGAAGAGGCAATGGGTATCCACTGGGTGCGTATTGTGCTTGATTAAAGCATCTCACCCTCATAGCTCATGGATACTTCGACTTCTGGTTGTTGGTAATTGGCCGACAACGTTCGATACGAACGGGACTGCATGGCTAGAGTCGTGACGGCAAGCCCAACAAATCCAGCAACGATAAACAAAAGTGCTAGCCCTCTATCTGTTCCAGTCCCAAACCAGGGGCCTAGCAGATCCGCGCCCGCTCCTGTTGTCATAAATGGGATGAAGATCAGTTGGGCGATGGGGCCGATCATGAAAGCTGTGAGAGGTGAGGCCGCCTGCTCGATGCTTTGGGCAAACCCGAAGACCCGTCCCTGACGTTCAGGCGGTATCACTTTTTGCAGGATCGTTTGCTCCGAAGCTTCGGCAACCGGAATCAGGCACATGTAAACAAATACACCAATCCCCAGGAACACGATGGATGCTTGGAGCGGAAAGAAGACGGTCACCGTCCACATCACAATATTGGTCAAAAAGAGCGTCCGAAGTGGATTTCCTCCCAATCCTTTCTTGGCAACGACCAACCCGCCAACGATAAATCCCAAGCTCAAGACGCCCCACAATGCGCCCCATACTTGTACCGAAACGAGTAACAAGCCATACGCATCCATCAGGGACATGAAGACACCACCCAAGAAGTTGTTGAAGGTTTGAAAAAAGATCAGCGCGAAAAGCCCAGGCACGAGTTGTATGGCTCGTATTGATCCGCGAATATCAATGTGGGTGGTGTGCGCTTCCGTGTGGATAACTTCCCTTTCCGGAATGGGTATTGTCTGTAGGTGGACAATGATCAGAAGGGTCAGCCCGATTGCGCCAACGAGCAGCCAGAACATGCCCAGAAAGCCAACGGCTAGACCACTCAAGATGGAGGCAAGGAGGAATGCTACGCCATTGGCAGTGCCAACAAGACCATTTGCCTTGTCTCTTTGCTCTTCGGGTATCAAGATCGTGACGAGCGTTGAAAGCGCTATCCCGCGTAAGTTGCCAGCGATGGCACCGGCGAGCGCCAGCACGATGAAGCTCCAAAGTATGCCACTCGACGCATCGGTAAAGGCATCTGGCGGAGTCGAGACATAAATGATACAAGCGAGCGCGTATAAAAAGAGCGAGGCTACGCTTGAAATTGTCATCGATATTTTCTTCTTATAACGATCAACAACAGTCCCTAGCAAGAATCCGGAGAGGGCGACCGTCACAAGAAAGATACCTGCCATGACCGATGTGGCAATGACTGATTGAGTTTGCAAATAGACCCAAAAGGTCACAGCAAACCAAACAAGTGTATTGGTCATTGAAGCAGTGACTGAATTGACTAAAACTGCGTAAAATGTTTTCGGCATAGCGTTTATCCTCCAGCCTATTGCTTTACGACACGGAACTTGAGGTGGGTTACGGCAGGGGACTCAATCCTGGATTGAGGCGGCGATCTGTGTCGCACTCGAGAAGACAATATCCATTATGGTTGCTCCGCTTCTGTGATGGTATCCACGGCACGCTTGCAAGGATCTTCGTTGTTCTCGGTTTGCTTCTTGGTTTTCTGGATGATTACCCTTTTGATATCCAGCCGGATTCAGAACATAAGTTCTGTGAGTATATACCGGTTACTTCAAAAAGTCAACCACAAACTTCTACATTTGCAGAACTAAATTTCGAGGATAGACGCGTAAGCACCCCCTGGAGGAGAGACAACGTTACCTCCAGGGGGTGCTCCGGCTCATCGCGAGTGTGAGGGACTTCAAGTCATCGTGTGCCCTCAAGTTTGAGATGTACCCTGTGTCCTGGGTGCATCTTTTGAACATAGGTCCGCTTCAGTGCGGGATAGAAGGTCATAAGGAGTCTGCACTCGGTTCTCTTTCCGGTCTGGCTTCCTCTACCAGCAGCGTACGACTCATAAAGTCTGACCCATCCAGTGCTCGCATGGCAGCATCTGCAGCGTCTTCGTCCATCTCGATAAAAGCAAATGCATGTGGACGCCCGGGCTCACTCTCTGCAACCACTTCGGCATTATAGATAGGACCGTACACGGAAAAGAGATCAGCTACTTCCTCTAACGTAACACTGTAAAGTAAATTGCCAACGTATAGTGTCTTCTTTATCAC
>CAMPHP010000896.1 GCA_946885925.1 uncultured Litorilinea sp. | reverse complement strand
ATTGTCGTCTACCCCTTCCAGATGGCTTTGGGTGAGCCAGAGAGTAGATGAGCCAAAATCCACAATGCCGTTAAGTGGTGGGGCAACGATGGTCTCAATGTCTGCCTCGGTTAAGGTGCCGCCGAAGGGAAAGAATACAGGCAACGCCTCCTGGTCATATTCCTGGCGTAGATACCAGTCGAGGGGTTCATGGGTATAATCAACATGGGTGACAACGGCTGAGGGAAGGCCCGGAGTGGCGGCAGTATAGGCACTGATGTAATCGGCGGCAGCACGCCAGTTTTCACGGGCACGCTCTGGTGTCCAGAGTGGCGGTAACGCCAACAGAAGCACGATAATGCTGAGGATGCCTGTTGCCCACCCGAGTGGTTGCCGCCAACTGCCCAGCGCGGTAATGCCACGCGCTGCTGCCCAGAGCACAAACGGAGCCATAAAGAGAAGATAGCGATCCTCGGCAAAAATCGAGCCACTTCTCGCCATGAGAATATTGGCAATCAAGAGGGGGATGCCAATCCAAAGCCAAAGCCAGGGCCGGTCGGTACGTGGTTCTATATCGTGACTCCGCCGAGGAAGCAGCAAGCCGATCAGTACCAGGAGCGCAAAGAGGAACAGCGTGGCATTGATCCAGGGTTGGGGCCAATCGACGCGCCAGATAGTATCGATGCGCAGGAGGTGGAGCAGATTGGAACCGAAGTTGGCAAAGGCTTGTCCTGGATCACCTTCGCTCTCGTTGACTGACCAGGCATTGCGTGCCAGAGGCAGGAAGAGCAAGCCGACAGCGAGTAGCGCTGCACAGCCTTCCAGAAAGCGGCGTAGATTGCGCGTCTGCCAAAACAGCAAGAGCAAGGTCAACCCGGCGGCGGGAAGGAGGAAGGCACTAAAGAGATAGCTATAGAGTGCAGCCGAGAGAGCGATAACCAGCAGGCTCCACCAACCCAGGCGCGCCAGTGGGCGCGTTTCCTGCCAGGCCTGCCACAGCGCTACTGCACCCCAGACCAGCCCTGTGGTGGCGGGCTGAAACATGCGTAGCTCTTGGCTATACCAGGTGAGAATCGGCGAAAGAGCAACCAGCAATCCGGTCAGGTAGCCAGTGGTGCGACCGCTCACTGCAGTTGCTAGGCGCAACATGCCCCAGACAGTCAGAACGCCCAAGATGCTGCCGAGAGCACGCAAGGCGCTGTCATTGTGGCTTAGTCCTACCCACGCAAATAGGTCTTGCCAAAGCCCAAGCAGGACGTAATAAACAGGTGGGTGTTTATCTTGTACCAAGGCAAAGGTTGTGGTCCATGTGTAGCCAATGTCATACCTGGCCCAATTGAGGCTGACTGCTTCATCAAACCAGATTGAGTGATAGTCTAACCGCCAAAAACGCACGACGAAGGCGATGAGGAGAATGGAGGCTTCTATGGAGCGCGGCGAGATGGCTGGATAACGCAATTTGTTCAAGATCATGGCTAGGCGGCGGGCAGCCCTAGTTCGCCGGTTTTGGCGCGCAGGAAATAGCGACGATAGGCGCGTACTTCGGCAAGCAGTTCAGTCAACTTTGCCTGAAGCAATGCCGCAGCCTGGTCATCAGCCTCGTGTGTTGCGGGCGCAATTTGAACGGCGTCGTCGGTCTCCCAACTTTGCAGCGTAAGTTGAGCCTTGGCCTGGAGCCAGAGTAGGCTATGGCGGATAATTTCATTGGTCAGCCCCAAGCGCGCAGCCATGCGATCCAAATGCAATGGTTGGTTGCGCTGGAGTGCATATTTGCACATGCCTGCCACGCTGCGGAGCACAGCATCTGCCGTGTCGTCATTGGTCAATTTCCCAACAAGGTAGATAGAATTCGGTTTGTGCTGGTCATAGAGCCAGCGTAGCAGATGGGCAGAGGGGGGAGCCGAGAAGATTACCAGCGGGCTTCCCGGCGCTTTATCTACAAGCGTGCGCGGTGAGTAGGCCACGCCAAACGCTTCCAGCTGAATGCCTTCGACATACCACCTAGCGTTGTCGGGGCTGGGTAGTCGATCCAGCGTGATCGGTGCGTGGCGCAAGTCGTGAAGCGATATTAGTGGTTTTGCTGTGGAAATGCCAGCACCATCCTGCACCTCACTGACGCGACTGGCAACATAGTTGAGTTGCAGGGTGCGCTCGCCGCGGTAGTTGTTGATACTGATGGTGTAGACCAGATCAATCGGGCCTGGCGGTAAGTCGTCGCCGCTGCTGTTGAACCAGAGTACTGGAAGTCGTGTCCCAGCGAGGTTACTCACCACGATACGCCGGTGTTCGCCCTCACGTCCGAAACGTCGATCTTCCTCAATGGTTAAGTTTGTGCTGAGGAATTGAGGCACGGGATTGCCGTTGCCAAAGGGAGCCAACCGCTGGAGTTCTTCTGCCAGAGACAAATCAACGGTCTCTAGGGGCAGTTGTGCATCAATAGTAACGCCAGGGGGAACTTCGGCAATGCGGTTAAGCTCAACTTGGCGGTCGAGTTCGCGACGGAAGCGGTCAATGTTATCGGGGTTGAGGCTGAGGCCCGCTGCGCCAGGATGCCCGCCATAGGTGAGTAGCAAGTGGGAACAACCGGCAATGGCACTGCCAATGTCGACACCTGGCACGCTGCGTGCACTGCCTCGCGCTGGCTCACCGGGTGGGTTGAGCAGCAGGACAG
>CAMPHP010000895.1 GCA_946885925.1 uncultured Litorilinea sp. | reverse complement strand
AACGATCTGCTCGCTGCCGAGAGCCTGCCAGCCAGTGTGGATGTGGCCCAGCGCCGGGGGCATGGTATGTTCGGCAAGAACCCTTTTGCCGAGGATGATCCGCGCTACTATAGCTTTCTGTACGAACCCTATGATGGCCCACTAGAGGAACATGGCGATTATGCGAATGTACAGGCAGGGATTGAGTTCTTGCGCTCACGCCCCAAAAGGCCATTTGTTCTCTATCTGCCGCTCACATTTCCCCACTGTCCCTATTCCGCACCCCAACCCTGGCATGATCTGGTGAACCCCGACGATTTGCCGCCGCTGCGTCCTGCGGATCTGCCCGACAGGCCCGATTTCCATGCGCTCATCCGGCGCTACCGGCGGCTGGACCAACTAGATAGCGACGCGCATGAGACGCTGCTGCGTAAGATCCAGGCAGTCTACCTAGGCATGACCACCTTTATTGACCATCTGCTCGGCCAACTCTTGGAGACACTGGATGAGACTGGCTTGGCGGACAGCACAACCGTCTCGTTCTTCTCTGACCACGGTGACTATGCCGGTGACTATGGGCTGGTGGAGAAGTGGCCTAGCGCGGGAGAGGACATTATTACACGCGTACCGCTCGTGGTGCGTACGCCAGGGGGCAAGGCCGGTCATGTGGTGCGCGAGCCAATGGAATTGTTTGACCTGATGGCAACCACGTTGGATCAAGCCGGAATTCCTGCTCAGCACAGCCACTTTGCGCGCAGCTACATCGACCAGTTGCAGGGTGCTCCAGGGGACCCGGATCGCGCCGCCTTTATGGAGGGAGGCTATGCGCGCCACGAACCGCACTGCTTCGAGGGCAAGCCCAGCCGCGATGAGTTTGCGCGCACTGCATCCCATATCTACTATCCCAAAGGCCAGCAGCAGCAGGATTTCCCGGATAGCGTGGGACGAGTTGTTTCCATGCGTACCATGACCCACCGGCTGGTCTATCGCCCCACAGGACAGAACGAACTCTATGACCTACGCACTGATCCCCAGGAATTGACCAACTGCTATGCGGACCCGGCTTCTCAGGCAGTACGCCAACATATGGAAACACGCTTATTAGACTGGCTGGTACAGACCAGTGACGTCACGCCCTTTGCCACTGATGAACGAGGCTTTCCTGCCGCCTAAGCGGGTGCTGTTCGATACCAAGGACACCGGCATCTATCGTAATGCCGGTGTCCCGATGCGGGTCTATCCCGATCTATCCCGATGTATGTTTGCAGCGTGCCGCCACTTCCTCAGCCGTACCCATCTTCCCCACAGTTGATTGTTCCCTAGCAGCCACTGCTGTTTATAGCCCAATGCGAAACGATCTAGCCCAAGTTTCTGGGGTCTCTCCTCTAGTCGCTTGACAACAGGGGATTCCTCCCGCGTCCCAGGGCGTGGAATGACAGCCATCCAATTTGAGATTGGCTATTGACAAAGGGTTCAATATGGTGTATTTTACCAATTAGTTAATTAACCAGTAGGTTAAATACAAAACTATGACGACAGACAATCTTAGCCTCATCTTTGCCGCTCTTGCCGATCCTACACGCCGCGCCATCCTGGCTCGTTTGGCATCTGGCGAGATGACGGTAACTGAGCTAGCCGAACCTTTTGATATGAGCCTTCCAGCAATTTCCAAGCACCTCAAAGTGTTGGAGCGCGCTGGATTGATCGAGCGCCGCCGCGAAGCGCAATGGCGGCTCGCTCGGCTCGAAGTAGCACCGCTCAAGGATGCCTCCGACTGGCTTGCGACCTATCGCCGTTTTTGGGATGAGAGTTTCGATCGTTTGGATGAATACCTGCGCTCTCTTCAAGCGGACATGAAACAAGATGACCGCGAGAGCACCGGCAGAGAGAACATTGACCAGAATCAACAAAGCGACAAAAGAATCGAGGAGAAGCAAAATGACCGCAACGAATAGCACCAATGTGACGACGGCAGAGCGTACTTTGATCATGGAGCGGGTCTTTGATGCACCACGTGAACTCGTATTCAAGGTTTGGAGTGAGTGCAAGCATCTGGCGCAGTGGTGGGGGCCAAAGGGTTGGACGCTGCCGGTCTGCGAGATAGATTTTCGTCCTGGCGGTACCTGGCTCTACTGTATGCGAGGCCCTGAGGGTGAGGAAAGTTGGGGTAAAGCTGTCTACCGCGAAATCGTCATGCCGGAGCGCATCGTCTACGTTGATGCCTTTGCCGATGCAGATGGCAACGTGGTCGAAGGTATGCCGCAGATGCTCATAACGGTAGAGTTCGCTGAACTCAATGGCAAGACGAAGATCACAAGCCGCACTGAATTTGCCTCGGTCGCGGAGTTGGAAGCAACCCTAGCCATGGGGGTGGTTGAGGGAGCGACTGAGACTTGGGATCGCCTCGAAGAGTACCTGGCGAAAGCTGGGAATTGAGTTGAGGGAAGTAATTCCAGTCTGAAGTGTTCGACATTGTCACGTTCACCAAGGGTTACCTTTGCAGCGCAAGTCAAGCAGGTTAAGCAATCATAAAGGAGAAATTAGAATGGCAACCTTGAATGTTAAAGCTGAACCAGGATCGCATGGAATCACTATGACGCGGGTATTTGACGCACCGCGCGAGAAAGTGTTCAAGGCGTATACAGATCCAAATCTGGTCTCGCAATGGTGGGGTC
>CAMPHP010000894.1 GCA_946885925.1 uncultured Litorilinea sp. | reverse complement strand
TGGTGCGTAGCGAAATCGGGCGCGCAAAAGCGGGCGTACCTGTCTCACCCGTCAAATTGCGGTAAATTCGTACCTCACGCATCAGGGGATAGGCTGCGGCCAGATCCAAATAACCATCGCGATCAAAGTCCCCCCAGGCAAAATCATAGGGCAAGAACATGACACCCTCTTCAATCGACACGGTGTTCCGAGTGCTAAACGAGCCATTGGTGTTGAGCAAAATCTGCACACGGTTGGGGAAAAGCCCCATGACCAAGTCCTGGTCGCCGTCATTATCAAAATCAACAGGCTTGAGCGCGGCGGTTGCAGCACGCGAAATACAGCTTCCCGGCCCGGCAAAAGCCCCTGCCCCATCATTGGTAAATAGGCGTACTGGGCAGTCGGGGTTGATAGCGTTGGTGCTGGCAACCAGGTCTACAAAGCCATCATTGTTAAAGTCGGCAGCTTCCACCCGCACCATCTGGTAAGTCGAACTGAAATTGCTCAACTCGACAAAACGCCGCGTGGTAGCACCCGTGGCCGCGTCATAACTATAGATATAGTTGACTCCAGGTAACTGCGCCTGGTTCTCCTGGCTGCCACTGTCTGTGACTGCACCCACCGTGATCAACTCTGGCGTGCCATCACCATTCATATCGGCCCAGCGCACACCATAGGCTGGACGGTCCACGGTCCAGAATTGCTCCAATTGACCGGCGCTGTTGCGATAAACTGTTGTCCCTAGTGTAGAACCAAGCAGCAGATCAAGATCGCCATCCCCATCAAAATCAGCCCAATCACTGCTCAAAGTACCGCCCACATCTTCGGAGAACCAAGTGGGCGTATCCGACAGCGTTGTGCCGCCTCCCTCTTCGATACGCAGCCGCACACTCAGCCGCACTTCATTGCTAGCTTGGGTCTTGACCACTCCCTGTTCGCTATAGCTTACATAGGCGACATTCGTAAAGGCAGCACCATCAGCCTGTCCGATGACGCGCGCCGTGAAGGAGCGTTGCAGGCTAGCATGGGGGCCGATGTTGGCAATTGCCCAACTGATCTGGCGCGTGGTGGTTACGACCAACGTGCCACCGAGGGGTTCAGGAATCTCCTCAACTTCATTAATCAATTCACAAGGCGTTGCGTTCGGGGCATCCAAACAGAGCACATTATCCAGTACGTTCTCTGGCAGAACATCCAAAATAAGGACGTTGCTCAATGTATTGGCAGTATCGTTGTTGATAATGACCGTATAGGCGATGGTATCGCCGTTGAAGGCTGTTCCATCGTTGCTGCTCGTGCTCACCACCTTGCGCACAGCGACCTGCCCCTGTGCAGCGGCAGGTGTCCAACCAAGTCCTAGCCAGACCAGGGACGCCAGCAGTGCAGCCAAGATAACCCAGCGTGCCCGCTGAGGAATAGGTGTGTGTATGGGGGAATCAATATCGGAATCAACATTGAAGCCATGATTCACACGGTAATTACTCGTCATTCTCACCTGTAACCACGGTTCCATCTCCGTCCTTTGTACAATACTTACGAAAAACCATTGCGCGACTCAACTCAAATATCTCAACAGGGCACGGCATTCCAGACCAACCGGTTTTGTCACCCTGTAAGGTCTCTCTGTCTCTCCGCCCCAAGTTACTCACAAGGGCGCGTATACCAACTGGTTGGGCTAATCTCTGTTTCTTGGAAACGATCCTCACCAGTACGTGTAATGTCTTCATACATGGCAACCACATAGTAAACACGGTTGCAACTTGGCAAAGTCGGATCAACCCATTGCTTTGTCGTGTTATCCAATTCAAAGCGGTCTGCCACCAACGAGAAGTTGAACGTATCGATGTTAGCCCGGTAGACCCTATAACCCAGAATGCGCGACTGAAACTCGCCTGGATAATCCCATGTCACGGTGGCAGGCGAGTCGTTGTTTTCGCCATTAATGCCGTTCACATTAAATGGCGGTGGCGGTGGCTCAACCGGCTGGACGTTGATACGGATACGCCTGCCGTTTGTTCCGATAACGTTTAATTGGAAAATCGTGCTTTGCGTCACCGTCACCTGGAACTCGTCCTCTGGACTGCGCGTGCCATAATCATTTTGCGAGTCGGTCAGCCGTACCTCCACCACTGGATTCTCAATGCGCCATGCCAAACGGATCAACGTTCCTGCCGAGACCTGATAGGTAGGAATGTCATCACCGGAAGGCACAGGCACGACCACATCCCCTTCTTCAGCCGCAGTGACGCTAAAGCTCACAATGTTGGGGGTGGGGGTAAAGGTCGGCGTGGGCGTATTGGTGGGCAGCGGCGTCGGCGGTGGCGGCACGGTAGCTGTCGGCGTCGGCTCCAACACATTCAATTCTTGTGTCTGGCTAACCGAAATCTCCTCACCCACATAGACATTCAACTGAAAGACTGTTGTCTGATCCGCAGGCACACGCAACGTGCCTTGTTTGGGCAGATTGCGAACTGGGCCAAAGTCCGGCCCCGTAATCTCCACCATTGTCGCATCGCCTACCACCGTCCATGTCAACTCCGGTAGCCTCGATTGCTCAGTTGACTCCCCTTCCGCATCGGTGCTTGATGCGATCACATCCCCGCGCACCACTTCTCTGGGAGCCAGCGTAAAGACCTGAATCACCGGCGGTTGCGGCGTCTGTGTCGGTGTCTGTGTC
>CAMPHP010000893.1 GCA_946885925.1 uncultured Litorilinea sp. | reverse complement strand
CAGACCTGCCTGAGCCAGCAATTCCTTAGCAAGATCCGGGTTGTATTCATAGGGCTGAATATTCGGATTGCTGCCCAGAATGGCAGGGGGTTGGAACGAACCCGCTAATTGACCATATTCGCCATAGAAGGCAGGGATCAGTGCCTCCCAGTTCACTGCATGGGCAATTGCCTGGCGTACTTCGAGCTTGTCAAATGGCTCGGTGCACTGTTGGAAGGCGATATAGCCAGTGCTGGTTGAAGGCAGCGTATAGAGTTGCAGGTTGGGATCTTCAGCAGCCAGGGGCAGGTCGGTTTGGGCGACATCAGCCTGGTGAATGGTACCCGCTTGGAGTTCAGCAAAGCGGGCCGAGTTGTCAGGGATCGAGCGCCAGATAATGCTCGCCAAGTTGGGGCGTGGCCCCCACCAGTCTTCGTTGCGCTCTACCGTGATGTGGTCGTCAGGAATCCACTCAACAAACTTATAGGGGCCTGTACCGACCGAAGTGCCAGCAGGTGTGCCATAGGTATCGCCTTGCTCCATGATTGCCGTTGGGCTGTTGATACCAAAGGCGAAGGAGAGCGACAACTTGTTCAACAGCACCGCAGAAGGTTGCGACAACACAACTTCGAGTGTGTAGTCGTCAATGACATTCACTTCGTTAATGGCAAGTGTTTCACCAAACTCATAGCTGTAATACTCAAAGGTGCGCCCAAAACGATACTCATTGTCTGGGTTAATCCAGCGCTCCATATTGAACTTGACCGCCTCAGCATTGAAGGGGGTGCCATCGTGGAAGTTCACACCCTGAAGCAGGTTAAAGGTCCAAGTCTGACTATCCTCAGTCTCCCAAGACTCAGCCAACCAGGGGATAGGCTTGGTGGACGTTCCCTCCAAGCGCACCAGCGGCTCGATGATCTCCTGAATGACGCGAGCCGATTCACCATCGGTAGCCGTTCCGGCATCCAGCGAAACCGTGTCGCCACCGCGACCCACGATCAACGTGCCATCCGTATCCTCAGGGCCAGGGCCTTCGCTGTCAGTTGTGCCAGCCTCGGTACCTTCTGCCGCCGGAGCGGATGCCTCATCGGCTGGGGCTGCCGGACCTGCGGGAGCCGCTGTCGTGCAGGCCGACAACACCATCACTACTGCCAATAGCAGCGTAAATATCCACTTCTGCTTATGCATACATTTACTCCTTGATCCTAAAACACCATGTAGAGAGTCATGTGACACAGATGTCCAACGTACACATTGACAAGATGAGAAAACCGATAGCAGGCAGTTGGACGGATACCTGGTCGTCGGATTAGGAACCCAAGTGGTTTGTACTTAAACCAACAGGGGGCGAACCTCAGTTTGTGTGGGTAGCGTAGTCACTTCTACCCGATCCGCATGCATATAGCAGTTAATTTCGCTGCGGATACCCAAGCCCTTTGCTTGGGGGCTGTCATCAAAATTAAACGCGGGCATATAGATCCCCGGCTCAATTGTGAACATCACGCCTGGCAGCAGTATACGGCGATCCTGCGTCTCCAGGTTATCAATGTTTACACCTAGATAATGTCCGGTTGGTCCCAAACTGTGACCCGTTCGATGGATAAAGTAGGGACCATAACCAGCATCGGTAATAATGTCACGCGCAACAATGTCTACCTCATAGCCGTGAACCGTGCGCCCTTCATCCATCTGCGACTGGATAAAACGGACGGCAGCATCACGCGCCGTTGCCACCACGTTGAAGACATCACGCACTTTGCCCGGAACTTCGCGCCCGGCGTAAGCCGTCCAGGTGCAATCGGCAAAACAATTCGTCGGATCTCCAGGCTCTCGCGACCACAAGTCAATGAGGATCATATCGCCTTCGCGGATAGGGCTGTGGCGATGGGCGCTAGGGCCGTAATGCGGGTCTGCGGCATTGGCATTGACCGAGACGATGGGCATATGCGATTCCAGACCCAATGCCGTGAATTGCTGTGCAACAAATTGTGCTGCTTCATATTCCGTGACTGTTTCGCCAGCCCGTAGCCTATGTGCGATAAAGTCGAAACAGCGATCTTTGGCCTCTAAACAGGCAGTAGCCGCGCGCCGGTGTGTGGCGATTTGGCTGTGGCTCAACACCGCCAGCACTAACTGGGCGACATCGGCGCTGCTATGAATCTCTGCGCCAGTACTCGCCTCAACCACTTCTTTAATGCCTGCATCAATTCGACTGATAAAGGGGATGGCATTGCCAGGGCTATATTCCATGACAATCTTGGGACGCTGACCATTTGTCAGCCCCATGAGCCTGGGCAGTGCCGCTTCCATCTCCTGCCAACTGACATAACGGAGTTGTGTTCCCTGCACCTCGGCAGGCAAATCGGTAAACATATTGCCTTCAATGGCATGGATCAACCAAGAGGGTTGGCCCTGAGCCGGAATCCAGCAAAACCAACGACGACTGCCACCATGCGAGAGACCGACCACAGCTTGAGCGATGGGATTCAGGTCACGGAAATTGTAGAGCAACCAACCATCATAGCCCTGGTCACGTAAATAGGACTGTACCTGAGGTAGATTCATAGATTCCGGCTTCTAACAGTTCTAGCAAGTAGGATTGCGGATTAGCCTCTTGTGGGCCAAATACGTACGCGGAACAACCATACAGCCTTGCGTTTTCCCCAATCCAATGCTC
>CAMPHP010000892.1 GCA_946885925.1 uncultured Litorilinea sp. | reverse complement strand
AAGTATTCCACCCCAAAGGCGTCGAGCAATCGCGCAATCTCCACTTTCTGATCGCTGCTAAAAAATGCATTGGCAAATTGCTCTCCCTCGCGCAGGGTGGATTCGATAATCGCAAATTGATCGAGGCTCATAATGGCTCCAACTGGTCAACCAGGACACAGACAAATCACACAAAAACTAGCACAAAAAAACCGGCCTATCCGTCTGGATGGCCGGTTGATCACCTACCGAAATCCGAGCAAGCACGGATTTCCAGACGAATTAGTCCGGGCACGATTTCTTGCTCTTCTTATTGACAGTAGCGAGACATCTCATCGCCAGCCAAAGTGCCATGGGTTTCACTGCATCCCGTTCTTACAAAATTGTTACGGAAAACTGCTGGTGCAAAAACCACTGTGGTCAAAAATTTTGCGGTCAAAAATCTTGTAGTCAAAAACCTGTGGTGCATCTTAGCAACTCGCTTTTTGCATGTCAAATTTCTTTGTCCATCTTTCGCACTATCTTCCGCCTCTTTGTAATCCCTTTTGCAGACATCGTTCTACTTCGCGGCTACGCTTCTTCAAAGAACCCGCGATCTTTTCCAGTTGTACTGGTGCGCCCATCCGAGGGCAACGGCGCTAGCCTAGTTGTTCTTACCAGGAAGGCTTATCCCCATGCGGCTCAAAATGCCCAGCGTACCGCAACACCAGTCATCACATCAGCCACTGCGTAAATGGCGGCTGTACGTCCCCTTGTTGCTAGCCCTTCTCCTTGTCTCGTGTGCCAACCCACAATGGATCGTCCAACCGGCAGAGAATGGCATACTGACCCAAGCAGCAGACGAGCAGGTCATCGATCCAAGCAATCGCTTGCTCGTGCAGGGAATTGATGGCAATCTCTACACCATGCGGCCCGATGGCAGTGAGCGCGTTCTCCTGACCAATGACGCGTCCTCTCACCACCAATATATCCAGCCCACTTGGTCGCCCTCTGGCAACCAGATCGCATGGGCAGAAATTGACGGTCGAGGAGGCGAAGTAAAAAGCGCCTTGGTAGTAAGTCACTATGATGGCATGGAGCGGGAGCATTTTGAAACGCCCTATGCACCCTTCTACATCCAGTGGAGTCCCGACGAAGCGCGGCTTGCCTACCTGAGCAACTGGATAAATCTCAACAACACCACGATTGCTCTGCGCGTGGTTGATTTCGCAGCGACCGAAGAAAAGATCCGCACCCTTGTCGATGGACAGCCTCTCTACTTTGCCTGGGCACCCACCAGCGACCGCCTATTGACCCATATCAGCAATGAACGCCTTGAATTCCGTGATCTAGCGGGTGAGGGGATCGCGCTGGCCTCCACCTTTGCTTCATTTCCGGCCCCGCAATGGTCAACCGATGGCAGCCAACTGCTCTATGCGCTGGGCGAAGCAGGCAAGCAGCAGTTGGTCTTGACTGACCTGGATGGGAACTTGATTCAGGAGATCACCGACTACAGCGACAGTATTAGTTTCGGCCTAAGCCCAACCAATGACCGCATAGCCTACGCTGTTACACCTGTTGGTGTTGGCACAGCGGCCTTTGGCCCGCTCTATGTAGTGGAGTTGGATAGCTTACGCACGCTCGAACTCTCGAGCGCGCCAGTCATGGCGTTCTTCTGGAGTCCCGATGGCGAGAAGTTGGCTTATCTTGCCACTGAGGAAAGCGAGGGAATTGCACGTCTGCGTTGGTATGTGTGGAATGGAACAGAAAAGCGCGCCTACGGGGCACTCGTACCCAGCCGCACCTTCTTGCAGGCCTATCTGGCTTTTTTCGACCAATATGCTCGCAGCATGACACTCTGGTCACCTGACAGCAGTGCTTTTGCCTATGCTGCCGTTGACTCTGACACAGGCAACAACATTTGGGTACAACAATTGAATTCTGACACGCCCAAGCAGGTAGGTCGCGGCACCTTCGTTGCCTGGTCTCCCCGCTGATCTCTAACGTTTGTCTTTGTGATTCTGTTGTTTTTCACACCCATTTTGATACCGGCGCTAGCGGTTATCACCAGCACTAACGCTCCTATCAGTTCCGGCAACAGCATCCATTTCGTCTGTCTCGTCTTCGTTCTCCTCATGCTCTCCACCGGTCTGATCCTCCTCAGCTCTCTCTGTGACTTCATCTATAGATTCTGTTGAGGGTTGATCAACCAGAATAAATCCGTTCGGCTGCGTCACAAATGTCTCATCATCGAGCACCCGAACAGATGCAAAGCTCGTGGGGGTCACAGACTGCTCTTGGCTCAAGGGCCATCGCTGGGTAGCAGAGGCGATAACCACCAAGTCATCAAGAGATTGCACTGAAACTTTTGCCAGTTTGGCACTCGCGCTAGCCGATGTTGAGGTGACTTTGGAGAGTTGCTCCGGTTCCGCCACCTTGGGGAGTGCCTGCAATTTGGCATAAAGTTGGGCCAAGAGTTGCCCTGCTTGTTGTAACGGCAGTTGACGACGCACAGGTGTCTCCGATGTCTCCCATAGCGCGCGCAGCGCAGCAAAATCCCATTGAGCCGCCAGCACGCCTTCACTGCGCAAGTTCCCCATCTCAACCAAGACACCATTGCTACGGGGAGTCAACTCCTGCGGGGCAAAGAGTGCCGACTTGCCCACGAACGGTGTACGCTGGGCACGACTTAACTGGTT
>CAMPHP010000891.1 GCA_946885925.1 uncultured Litorilinea sp. | reverse complement strand
TTCCCACTGTCTCATCTGCATCACCATTGGCATCACCATTGAATGAGCCAATGTGCATTTCATAGATGACTAGCTGATTCCAGGCATCAATATGAAAGTCGTCGCCTTCCCAATCAAAGTTTGTGTCATGAATAATGCCATTGCCATTTGAATGGCTCACTGCACGGGCATAGGGATCAATCCGTGTTAGCTCACCAACGTCAGTTTGCAGCCAAAAGCGATAACCCTGTCCCACCTTTGCCTTTGGCACATTGCCATACCAATAGCCATTGCCTTCGGATTGGAGCGGATTGCTGCGCTTGTTCCAACGGTTAAAGTCGCCAATAACTGAAACTTCCTCGGCATTGGGTGCCCAGACGCGAAATGCTACACCCCCTTCATGAAGAATCGCTCCCATCCCTTCTGCTTTTACAGCATCACTCACAAAAGTTCTCCTTGCTGATTACAACCATACTGGTTACGGCCTTACTCATTGCAAAAGGCATTCTACCCATAGGCATCAAAGCCCACACAGGGCCAGCCAGACACAGGCGCGCTGCACTCTACGCTTCGGTCTGCCTAGCATATTATCTCTAGCATATTGTCTCTAGCATACTGCATAAGACGGGTATAGATTGATTATATCATGGGAATCGTGCGTTAAGATTCGTTCGTGGGAGGGGCCAGTCCTTGTCGTTGCATAGGTTAGGTGGCAATCAGTTGCGGGAAGCGTTTTAGAGTGGCCTATATGGTAGCACGACAAGCTCGCACTACTTGTCGTGTGTCGTATCGTGCCTTGTCTGTACGTCTGATTAGAAGATTGCTGCCGCTCCAAGGATCACAAAGAGGAACAGCAGGATTGCGATAACTAGGAAGATACCAAAGAGAACTTTGGCAATTGTTGCTGCGCCTCGTGCAACCCCTGAATAGCCTAATGCACCCGCTATAACTGAAATCACCAGAGCAATCACTGCCCACCATAACAGATCCACGGGATTTCTCCTTTTTTGGATTGGCATTTGATCAGCTTTCTGCCTCAATGAACAGGTCACTATCACTTGCCTAGATGACCTGCCTAGAAGCAGTCGCTGTAATTGCTCCTAGTCTAGCAACCTTGATCACTCGATTCAAAGATGTAAGCGTACAACTTGAGGATATAGATAAAGGTATAGACAGATGAACTTACGCCAGAAGGTATTGCCAGAGCCAAAGCCCAATGAAGAAGGAGCAGAGATTGAGGAAGGCACTCAGCAGCCACGGCGTGAACCCTTGAAGAGAAAGCACGCGCTTATAGATGGCCCCTTCTACGAGTACCACGAGCAGTTCTGCGCGGTAGAGACCCACCGGCCAATCTGTGGTGAAGATAGGTTGGCTATACCAAAAGAGGGTATGGACAAGCAGGTTGACCAGCAGCGAGCAGCCAATGGCGCGCCAAAAGCGAGGATAGGCGAGGTGCGCCCAAAGAGTCATTCCAGTGGCTTCAATCAACAGGGTGAGCGTGAGGGCAAACAGGTGGATGCTACCAGCATTGAAGTACATGGTTCATTTTAGAAAAGCTGCGCAGCCCAGGTGTCTACGCGCCTCTTTCGCAGAACAAGCACTCGTTGGCATTCGTCGACGGATCATCCGTGCAGTTTTCGACGCTCCTTTACCCGTCTGTGCTCAGTGGCTACCCGCCCGTGTTGCAAACCAAGCACTCGTTGAGTTCTGTACTTGGATCATCGGTGCATTCTTGAAGTAGGCGACAAGTACCGTTGCCCGAGCAGCCATAGCCATAGGTGCAACGATCGCCCTCTGCTTTACCTGCGCACGCATAGTAGGGTGCCGGAAGATTGCCCATCGAGAGGAGGAGACCCCCGACGAGTGCAATGAGAAAAGCTCGACGATAACGCATGATAGAGACTTCTTTATAGGAACGTTTTATAGTGACGTTTTATAGTGACGTTTTATAGGAACGGGAGCCATGTTCATGTAGATGGCGGCTAGAGTTGGGGTGTTCAGGGCCGCCATAACTTTGGCAGCCCTGAACAAGCGAGGTGTTTACTCCTCGCCCTTCTTTTCATAGACTGCTTCGCGCAGGCCCTTGATGTAGCCGATTGCAAAGAGGCGACCAATCGAGGAGTAGCCAGCATGCTCGTTGCTGTCACCTTCCATGGTCGGCACATGATCGGGGCGAAGGACTCCTTCAAAGCCGATATCCTTATACGCCTTCATGCACTCAAGCATGTCGGTCTTGCCTTCATCATGGAAGGTCTCGACATATTTTTTGGCGTCGCCGCGCACATCGCGGAAGTGGACGAAGTTGATGCGGCCCTTCTTGCCAAACTCGCGGATAACCGAAGGCAGATCATCGGTCATCAGCGTAAAGTTGCCCTGGCAGAGAGTGACGCCGTTGACTTCGGTGTCATACATGTCAATCAGGCGGCGATAGTTGTCGATGCTGCGCATAATGCGCCCCAAACCGCGGATGGGCGACAGTGGGGGATCATCCGGGTGCATGGAGAGAAGGACATTGTTCTTCTCGGCAACGGGGATGATTTTATCCAAGAAGTACTTGAGGTTGTCCCACAATTGTTCTTCGGTGACGACGCCATATTCGGTGAGCGGCGCGTCTTTCATCAGGTCGAAGTCGAAGCCTGTTGCTACAGCTCCACCGCGTGAGGGGACGGTAGTCGAGGTT
>CAMPHP010000890.1 GCA_946885925.1 uncultured Litorilinea sp. | reverse complement strand
TATGGTGGCTGCTCAAGTGCAGAGTTATATTGACCTGGGCATTACCCATTTCCTCTTTTGGTTTATGGATGCACCCGACAAAGCAGGGCTAGAATTGTTTGCGCAGGAGGTTGCACCTCGCTTTCGGGGTGCATAAAGCGTGAAAGTTGAAGAAAAGACCTTCTTTTTAACCATTCACCACAAGAAAGGGAGCATAGGTCATGAGTAAGTATCTGGTCGAGTTTATCGGCACGTTCTTTCTCGTCTTCACGGTAGGGATGACGGTCATTGAGCCTGGGGCTGGGACGCTGGCACCGCTGGCTATCGGCTCCGCCCTGATGGTCATGGTCTTTGCCGGTGGTCACGTATCGGGTGCGCACTATAATCCAGCCGTGACGCTGGCGGTGCTGATGCGAGGCAAGACGACGGTCAATGAAGCTGTGATCTACATTGTCGTCCAATTGGTTGCCGCTGTAGTCGCTGCCCTTTTAGTCGGCTATCTAAAGGCTGGTGCCGAAGTGCCGGTCATACAACACAATGTCGCTGCATCGTTGCTAGCTGAATTCTTGTTCACCTTTGCGTTAGCCTATGTCGTGCTCAATGTAGCCACGGCACGGCTGACCACCGGCAACTCCTACTTCGGCCTCGCTATCGGCTTTACTGTGCTTGTCGGTGCATTTGCTGTCGGCGGCATTTCGGGTGGTGCTTTTAATCCGGCAGTTGCTACGGGCATCACCGTGATGGGCCTCTCGAGTTGGGCCAACTACTGGATCTATTTGGTTGCCGATTTCGCAGGTGGGGCCGTCGCTGCCCTGGCTTTCCGAGCTATCAGCCCTGCTGACTATCTGCCGGAGGAGGAAGCGATTCCGATGCCGCCTCCCGACGAGCGTGGTAGCGTGGCAAGGGGCAAAGTGACAAGCAGTAAACCTACAAGACGAGCCCGCACCTAGACGCCTGGTTAGGGAGCGCTCAGAGGTATCCGGTGTTATCTTCCTGAGAGGAATGTGCCGCTATAAGGAAAATAGATACCTCTGAAACTCTCCCTGCTGGGAGCCATAGTCACTGGTGGATCCTTGCGAACCTATAGAGCTTTGGGGTTGGTTTAGCGCAAGCGCGCGGAAGGGAACGCAATATGAGCGCAAAGCTAGTTCCGTACCACCGTCCCGTGGACCGTACTGGGGCGAGAGTCTTCTCCCTGTTGTTGCTCTTTGCCACCCTCTTGCTTTCGGCGTGTACGCCAGAGGCAGCCTCCCGGTGGAGCAGTGCCCAGGAGGCGAGCGAGGGACAGCGCGCCACATCGCAAGAGGCAGTAGCGGGAGGCGAGTTCAACAAGTTCTTCCCGGAATCACGTGATGAGTTCGATGTGGTCTATACCCAGGAGAAGGTTGGCTTTGCCGAGGCGAGTTTGAAAGAGAATGGTGATGATGTTGCAACTTTGTCCATATTTGACACGGTGAGCAATCCCGAAGCCACCGACAAGTATGCGGAGACCAACGATGAATTGGAAGGATATCCGCTTGTTGCAGTGGGCGACAATGGTTCAGCGATTTTAGTAGCCGACCGGTTCCAGGTTCAAGTGCGCTCGGTACGTGATGATTTCGCGCAAAATGACCGCGAGGATTGGCTGGCGGAATTTGATCTAGATGGATTGGCGGAGTTGGAGTAGGTGCGGTTACCCTCGAGACAGGTTGTGCTAGTGTAGTTGTGGAAGGGCCAAGAGAGGACAAACTTATGGCAGACGACGCGATTTACAAACTAGTAGATAACCTACCGACCAGCAATATGACGACTCGTGTATTGAATGCCCTTGACTTTGTCGCCCCTGGCGAGTGGGAAAATCTGGTCGGGTTTGAAAAGACCATCCGCGCAGTCACTGGCGAGAAAGATGAGGCAATGGTCCAGAAGATCGGGGAGCGTGCCATTGCGCTGTACAATGACAAGAAGCAGGGCTACCAACGTGCGATGTGGCTCTATCGTACGGTGGATAATATTGACGTGGCACTCGCGCAACTCGCATTTGCTAACACGATTGGGGAACAAGTCCGCTGGCTGAACTTTCTCAACCGGATCACGCCCAAGGCCGATACGTTGCAAGGGCTTGACTTAAGTTTGAAATTGGCGGCGGAGTTAGCTGCTTTTTGCCTGATCAATGGTATCCCCGGCGATAGCATCGGCGATTTTGTTAAAGCGTTGGGCGAATATAGCGAAGAATCGTTGATCCGCATGGTGGCTCTGGTTTCGCTTGATGGTTTGGTGCCGTTGGGGCCGGATTTTGTGGGTAAAGCTGCCTCTGTTCTGGATCGAACCGATCCAAAGGAGCTAGAAGGCAACCGCCTCTACAAAGGGATTCGTGACTATATCCCAGGGGACACCCCCGCCCAGAAGCTCAACCTGATCCAGAAGAATTTCGACGCGACAAGCGGGTGGATGCGTGACATCGTGGCAAAGAACAACTTGTCCAGGGACAAGATCGTGGACAGCCTATCTAGCTTTGTCGACGTGACCGACCGCAGACTCGACTACCTGGCATCCTTTTTAGATATGACCACGAATTACTATGAGCATACCGGCACCCAAACGCTGGCGCGGCGCTTAATCGAACGAGCAGTTAACGAGATCTAGAAACAGAATCTAGAAGAAGTGTGGGATGAGCGGCGATCAATTTGAACTCTATGATCTAG
>CAMPHP010000889.1 GCA_946885925.1 uncultured Litorilinea sp. | reverse complement strand
GCGTTACCGGCCAACACCGCAACACCGACAAATACACCTGCCTCGGGAGCGGCAGTTCTTGTCGGGGCAGGGGATATCGCAGATTGCTCGAATACGCGAGACGAGGCGACGGCTCTCTTGCTGGACAGCATCCCCGGCACTGTCTTCACAGTGGGGGACAATGCCTACGTAGCCGAGTCGGCTACTGCATTTAATGACTGTTATGGACCGAGTTGGGGAAAACATAAGGCACGTACTCGCCCCGCAGTAGGCGATGCTGAGTATGCCACGGCAGGTGCAACAAGCTATTTCAACTACTTCGGTGCGGCTGCGGGCAACCCCAATGAAGGGTATTACAGCTTTAATACCGGTAGCTGGCACATCATCGTGCTAAACAGCAATTGTTCAGAGGTTGGTGGCTGTGGCCCAAACTCTCCCCAAGGACAGTGGCTGCAAGCCGATCTAAATGCGAACCCAACCACATGCAGCCTAGCGATTTTTCACGAGCCGCTGTTCAGTTCAAGGGGCGGTGATAAAGATTTACGAGACTTCTGGAATCTCTTCTATACAGCGGGTCTAGACATTGTTCTGAATGGGCACTATCACTTTTATGAACGTTTTGCCCTGCAAAACCCGGCCGGAGCACTGGATCCTACACGTGGCATCCGGGAATTTGTGGTGGGAACTGGCGGTAGAAGCTTAAGCTCCTTTAGCCCAACCCCAACCCCAACTCCGCTAAACAGCGAGGTGCGAAACAACACTACCCACGGGGTTCTCAAACTAACACTGAACCCAACTAGTTATGACTGGCAGTTCATTCCCGTGGCCGGTCAGACGTTCACAGATTCGGGAAGTTCGCCTTGTGTTACACCTTAGGCTGTCGCAGGGGCTGGTGGTATCTCTCAATGAAAACTAGGCAGGGAGTACGTTGGGTCGGGACGGGGAGGCGATGATCATGGTACCGGTGCTACGCGAACGCATAAGCGGTCACAGGTCATTTGCAGCCCCGATCGACCGTTCAAGTGCAGACCCATCACCATTCCTCAGGTATCTGAGAATTATCTGCCTGATGGGCATCGTGATCCTTTTGCCAGTGGATTTCGTGAAGTTGCCGCGAAATACAATTCCAGTGGATGTTTGGATTCTCTTGACGCTGCCGGTTGTCTGGTTGTTGTCCGGACATGGAAACCAACGCATGAGTCTATCTTACATGGTTTCCATTTGGTTGATTTTGCTCGCCAGCTTCATCAGCATCTTTGTCGCGCCCGCACCGATGAACGCTTTGATTGTGCTCCTGAAAGAGGTTTACATATTCGTTTGGTTTTTCATGATAGCCGCAGTGCTTTGTACGTTGAGCGCGCGTGATCAGCGCTATGTGCTCCTGGCATGGAGTGGAGCCGTCCTTGCGCATGGGGCTATTATCGTTGCTCAATTCCTGTCGCCGGAATTTTGGCGGTTCACAACGAGCCTTGCAGGAAGTGTAAGGGATTATGAGATCTACCGGCCCTCTGGTCTATTTGTGAACGCCAATTCGGCCGCGCTTTTTCAGCTACTAGGATTCGTACCGCTTATGCTGGTAAGCCCTTCCGCCAGAGTAGCTGTCATTGTGGGGGTGTTATACCTGCCCTCCATGCTGGTTACAGGCTCGATGGGTGCAGCGCTTGCCTTGTTAACCGGCGTAACGGTGGCGATGATTGCGTTGTCTTTGAGTGGACACATAGAGCGCGTGGCTTCGGCTTCTATGCAACTCATTGTGGCAATTACGCTGCTGGTGGGGCTGCTCTACTATGTGACAAGCCACAACCCGCGCTATGAAGTCCACTTCGAGCGCATATTTCTTGGACGTGCAGAACGCTCCTCGGGTGGACGGTTTGATCTATGGCAGCGCGGGTTCGAGGTATTCCTTGATCACGGCGCGTTTCTATGGGGCGTAGGTCCGGAGAATTTTCGGGAGGTGGATGGACACGGTAACCAGTTACACAGCGATTTTATGGCTTTCTTGGTGGAGCGGGGATTGATCGGCACGCTAGGGCTGCTCCTATTTGCTGGAGTGGCACTGAGCAGGGCTGTCAATTTGATCTGGGTGTACAACAAGTATCCAGCCCGCGCCGGACCCGAGGGCTTTGTTTTTCTGGGAGCTGTAGTCGCCGCCTTGGTCGAATCACTCACCCATCAAGTCTTCCATTTTCGTGAGTTATGGTTGGTATTGGCTTTGCAAGAGGCGGTGGCCTTAAAGATAGCAAGATCCAAACAGGGAGTTGAGCCAGGTCGCCAATCTCTGTTCGTGAATCGCGAGGTTGTAGACGTGACAAAATGGCCCGGATAGCGGTTTTTCTTCTGCTCCTCGCCACATTGGCGTTGGAGCCATCCGAGACGCGCATAAAGAGGCAGGCAAAACTGCCCATGACCTACTATATTTCGCCAGAGGGTAGCGATAAGAATATCGGTACCCTGAATGCGCCGTGGCAGACGTTAGCGCATGCTTTGAAACAGGTGTCGCCCGGCGATGTACTAAACTTAGGGGGAGGAATCTATTACGAACAAGGGATCATCGTTGACGCAGCCGGTACGGCATCGGCCCCGATAATAATTCAGTCCTACCCTGGCGAGCGAGCTGTGATCGATGGCGGGGTCCCATTTTTCATGACTGTACCCAACGCAGAATGGGAACTTGTCGACAG
>CAMPHP010000888.1 GCA_946885925.1 uncultured Litorilinea sp. | reverse complement strand
CTATCGCTATTTGCGCGGCGAAGATCTACGCAGCGACCGTAGGCTGCTTGACAGCTTAACGCTGGACAGTGAACTGCGCACGCCCCAAGCTGCCCTAGAAGAAGCTCTCTCACGCGCCGTAGCGCGCAACACGCTGCTCCGCCTAGAGATCGACTTGGGGCCAGATCAGCCGAATGCGCCGCAGTTCAAAGAAGACTGGTATTTCATCAACACGGTCAAGGGACGCCAAGCAATTGCCCTGATCCGTCAAGGGCGGCTGCGTGAAGTACAATCTGCCTTGCCCGACGAAGCGCGTATCCGTATCGAGCGTCCTAACGTCTTCGTCCTTTATGAACAAAATGTCGGTATGCTCACACCGCTCATCGCCGAGCAGTTGCGCGATATGGAAAAGCTCTACGCACCGGAATGGATCAACGATGCCTTTGAAATCGCCATTAGCCGGAACAAGCGTCATCTGCGCTACATTCAAAATATCTTGAAACGTTGGGAAACTGAAGGCCGCGACGGAGAAGGCTATGAAATCGCTGGACGACATTCTGAGGAACGTGGCCGGCGGAGCTATCGCCCGGACGAATACTCCGACATCATCCTCGGCTGACCCCGCAGCTGGTTTGAATAAGGAAAGCACAGGATTGAGCAGCATAGGATCAAGCAAGCGCTCTACCAAGTCCTTGCTCGATAATACCTGCCCGCATTGTGGCGGTGCGGGCTTTGTCTTGTTGGATGTGCCGATGAGCCATCCCGACTTTGGTAAAGCTGTGCCTTGCACCTGCCGCCAACAGCAGATGCTGGAACGGCGCGTGAAGGCGTTGCAAGAACGTAGCAGCCTGACGGGGATGCAGCGCCTTACTTTCGAGTCTTTTATTCCAGAACCGTCCCATTTAGCCCCTCCAATAGCCTATAATCTGCGCCGCGCCTACGAATTGTGTATCGAGTATGCAGCGGAACCAAAAGGATGGCTTCTGCTCCACGGAACTTATGGCTGTGGCAAGACTCACCTCGCCGCAGCGATTGCCAATGCGCGTGTTGCCCTGGGCGAACCCGCTATCTTCATGGTCGTGCCCGATCTACTAGATCATCTGCGCGCCGCCTACAATCCCCATAGCGATATGAGCTATGACGATCTTTTTGAGCAGCTTCGTAGCACATCTCTGCTCATCTTGGATGACCTGGGGACCCAAAGCGCAACGCCGTGGGCGCAAGAAAAACTCTTTCAATTGCTCAACCATCGCTATAGCGCACACCTGCCCACGGTCATCACCACCAACCAGCGCATTGACGACCTAGAGCCACGCTTACGCAGCCGGCTTTATGATCCTGAACTCGTTACCAATACGCCGATTCTTGCCCCCGATTTCCGCACAGGTGGCAAGAATGCTAGCCAAATCACGCTGAGCACGCTCCATTTGCATCGTGAGCAGAGTTTTGAGAACTTCGACCGCCGCCGCCATGATCTCCCAGCCAACGAAGCGCTCAATTTGCAAGAAGTGCTCAATCTCTGCAAATACTTTGCCGAGCAACCCCAGGGCTGGCTTGTCTTGGCAGGCACTTATGGTTGTGGCAAGACCCATCTCGCCGCGGCGATTGCGAATAGTTTTGCCGGACGTGAAGGTGACGACGCCGAGGCGATGTTTGTGGTGGTTCCTGATTTGCTGGACCACCTGCGATCAGCCTTCAGCCCGCAATCGAACATCTCCTATGATCGCCTCTTTGATGCAGTGAAGAACGCGGCTTTGCTCGTCTTAGATGACCTGGGAACCGAAAGTGCCACCCCTTGGGCTAAGGAGAAGTTGTTCCAACTGCTCAACTATCGCTATAGTGCCTTGCTGCCCACCGTCATCACGACCAGTTCTACGCCCAATGAGATTGAGCCCTGGTTGCGCACACGCATGTTTGACACCGCGCGCTGCCAATTCTGTGCGCTGGAGATTCCTGCCTATCGCCGCCCGCGCACCGAAGGCAACACCCGCCCGCGCCGGAGACCAGCAAACTAGGTCACCCAGCCCACTAGATCCCCAAAGATACAAACCAGAGATACAAAACAATAAACTAGAGGAACAAAAGGTTATTTTTGGGCGTACTATTCAATAGTGCTATACTCGCACCGGCGACCCATGCCCTCATGCTACTGTTCTAGTATATTCGTCTTAGCATCCAGGGACTCGCCTATGTGTCCTAGCGGAGCGACACCGCCGGTGTGACAGTTTGATGGAGAGAGAGAAGCAAATGACCTACCGCAACCGCACTTCGATGGTCCGGTGGACCAGCATAATGGTCGCGGCATTCGTGCTCACGGCTTGTGGTTCATCCGCCGAGCCCCCGATTCCCACACGGGAACCAGCACCTACCTTTACGCCGACAGCAGAGGGCCAGGCAGCCCCTGTGGATCCAGCTGTCGCCGCGGCTGCTGCGCCATCGTCTCGAAGTCCGGGTAGCCGCGGGTGAAGTGGAGCTCCTGCGCGGACTCGAAGGAGCCCTTCGGGTCGGAGCGGAGCGCGCCGGCGGTGAGCTCGGCGGTGTTGTCCATCAGGATCGCGGTGCGGTGTGGGCCGCCGAAGAAGTTGGCCGGGCCGCCGCCGCCGACCATCCCGACGCGCATTCTTCGATGTTCGGGCATCTGCAAAGATCCTCTCTCTCTGGTGGGAAGTAGACCTAGAGTCGTTAC
>CAMPHP010000887.1 GCA_946885925.1 uncultured Litorilinea sp. | reverse complement strand
GGTTAAAGGTGACGCTGAGGAATGGCGCTAGCGGAATCTCCCCTTCAGGGGCAAAGCGCAATACCTCCAGTGGGCCAGTGGTAACAATTTCAGGCGGAGCCTGGGTTTCGGTGGCTGGGAAGGTTGTTGTAATGGTGCTGCCCGTTTGGGGGGGACGTAGCGATTCTTCGGGCAGGCGGAACTCTTGAACATCCCCGGCTTCTACCTCTAGCGGTGGCAAGCGGTCAATGACCTGTTGCGTGGTCGCATCATCTAGGGGCGTGGCAGGAGCCGCCGGGACGCTCTCCACCGGCTGGGGCTGCTCCGTACCCTCGCTGAGGACAATCTGGAGACCGGCGTTGTTCTCATTAGAGGGGCCGACGGTATCACCCTGAGCGATATCTGATCTCGAATTGCGCAAAAGTGGAGCCATAGTGCTAGATGCCTGTAATTGATTGCTGAGTGGCAAAAGTGGGGCTGCGACCATGCTCGTAATCAGCAGAATCGCTAGAAGTGCCAACACACGTTGGCTGCGCGCCCAACGGCGCAACGCTCCGCGCATATCTATCTCCTCCCGTGGGGTATCTGTCCAGCATGCTTCATGCTGGTAAAAGCCCTATATGACTAAGATTCCTGGTAGCCGAGGCAATAAGGGGCACCGAATCATCTATGTGACGGTACCAAGATCAGGATTGTTCCACGAAAGAGGGCCGCTGTCCAGTTGAGAGCAGGGCTACTGACCATTGCTCCACATTTCGACCAACTGTTGGAGATAGAGGAGAGGCCCAGTACCGAGGAGAATGAGGATGACGTATTTAATGCTCTTCCCGGCAGCAACGGCTGCTAGGAACGTCCAGATGCGTATCCGCAACATTCCAGCGATGATTCCAGCAAAATCAAAGAGAGGGAACGGTATGGCTGCGAGGAGAAAAAGGAGCAGCGCACCATAGCGTTCGGTTAAGCGGTGGAGCTGTTCAAATTGCTCGCGGCGGCTACTGGGGATAAGAGCGCGTCCACTGGATCCGGCTAAGTACCCGCTGAGTTCACCGACCGCACTACCCACCCCTGCCACAATGCCTAGAAGCACAGGGTCGAGCGCCCCGCCCATTGCAACGACAACGGCTAGGCCTGGTGCAGGCAGAATAATGGTAGCGCTGGAGATGAGGCTGATGATAAATGCCCCCACATAGCCCCAGTGACCAAAGCCCATCACCCATTCCGGGTTGATTGCAAGCATAAAGCTGGCAACGGTAATGAGGAGGATCATGACAATTCCTGCCGCAATTTGCAGCGACCGCGGCTTATTGGGCTCTTCATGGATATATTGGACTTCGGGGAGTGGGTGAGCCGAGTGATTATTCTCGGTCATGGCATATTCCTCGGAGTAGAAATCAAAACGGGAGCGAGGCAAAGATTCCATCTCGCTCCCGTTTCCACTCTACCTATTGGTTGCCAGTGGTCGTACTACTCACTGGTTATTGTAATCGACTCGATGGTGTCCTCTGTGGTGAGTTGGGGCAGCACATCAACCCCTTCCACCACTTGACCAAAGAAGGCCAACTGCGAGTTTACTTGAACAGGCGGTTGGACAAGTGCAATCAAGAGTTGGCTGCTGCTGCTCAAGATCGTGCCATCTGACGTCTGTTCTACTGGAATGTACGTAATTGAGCCGATATTGGTTTCAGTAACCGCCCCAATTTCAGCGGGAAACTTATAGCCAGCATCATTCAGCGGGTTGTTGTCGGGCGCACCGATGATAATAGAATCATCGGGTTGCACAAGACTGACAGGCGTATTGTCATAAAAGCCCAGGTTCGCCAAGACAACCAGGTTATTGACAGCAGTAGGTGCCTCATCATCATAGAGCGTGACGACTATATCTCCCTTGCTGGTGCTGATGGTGGCTGTATAGGTTAATGCCGTGTCAATCACCATTTCGGGGGCTACATTGAAGTAATTCACTCGTTCCTCTGCTGGCACGTCTGCCAAGGGACGCTCACCCTCTAAACTGGTTGGCGCGTAGGGGGTTGGTGTCATGGTCGGCGTGGCAGTGGGAGGCGACGGGGTAGGTGTCGGGAGAATGCTGGTATCACTTTCTTCAATGATGACCGTATAGAGTGTGTCGCCCGCAGCGTCCGGTTGGGTAGAAGGATCGCGGCGTGTGAGTTTACTGAGGACATCCTCGCCCTCAATGACTTCGCCAAAGATGGTATGACCACCGTTGAGCCAATCGGTCGCTGCAAAGGTGATAAAGAACTGGCTGCCGTTTGTGCCAGGTCCAGCGTTCGCCATTGCCAGTAGACCCGGACGGTCAAAGACTAGGCCTGGGAAGAATTCATCTTCAAATTGATAACCAGGGCCACCTGCCCCACTGCCCGTGGGATCGCCCGCTTGGGCCATAAAGCCGTCCAAGACGCGATGGAAAACAGTGTTGTCATAAAAACCTTGGCGCGCCAAGAAGACAAAGTTGTTGACCGTAACGGGGGCGCGGTCGGCAAAAAGCTGTACTTTGATGTCGCCGCGCATGGTCTTGAGCGTTGCATAGTAATACTTGGCCGGATCGATCTCCATCTCTGGCGCAGCATCGTACATCTCATTGCGTTCCATCGGCATGATGGTCGAGACTGGGCCTGGGTTGGCAATCTCCGGGGGCGGTACAACCACATTTGGCGTAGCGGCTGCCGGGGG
>CAMPHP010000886.1 GCA_946885925.1 uncultured Litorilinea sp. | reverse complement strand
CTGTTGACCTATGACAACGGCGCGCTGGGGGTGATCCAAGGTGCAACAAGTTGTTGGCCTGGCGACCCGGCGCGGGTGGAACTGCATGGTGACCGCGGCACGATTGTTCTGGAGGAAGGGCGCATCGTTAAGTGGCAGTTGCAAGACGCGGCTCCGGGGGAGGAAGAAGCGATGTTGGCACTGGAGCAGGCGAGTGGTTCTGGGGCTGCTGACCCGATGGCGATTGGCTATGAAAAGCACCGGCGGCAAATCGTAGATTTGATCGAAGCCATTCGCACTGGGCGCCCACCCGCTATCCAGGGGGCAGAAGCACGCCGCTCGGTGGAGATTGTGCGCGCGATTTATCGCTCGGCTGCGACCAATGCGCCCGTATCTCTGCCGTTGGCTGACGATCAATAGTCTTATTTGGTGACAAACATACTCAAGTTGCTACTTACCCTATAGAAAGTGGTTGTCATTCCGACCGGAGGGAGGAATGACAGGTGGACCGGCTTCCCTACAGTAAAATATCACTCGTAATAACTTGAGTTCAACATACAACCACCCACGTAACATGGAGGAAGAATCAAGATGAATTTGTCCTTTAATGGACTGGGGATGCACATGGGCAATTTGGCCCGGCTCTCCAATGCAGAAACGCGCTCGATTAGCGCAGAGAATTTTAACGGGGCCAAAGGCGCGGGGGGGATGGCGATCGATGGGACCGGCGCGGTCGCAGCGCGTGAGTTGGGGCAAGGCTGGAAGGTCTCGCCCAGCATCCACATTGCAGGCAACAGCACTGTCACACTTGCCGAGATTGACGGGCCAGCCGCCATCCAGCACATTTGGCTGACGGTGCATCCTGAGCATTGGCGACGGCTCGTATTGCGCTGTTATTGGGATCACGAGGAGACACCTTCCATCGAGACACCCATCGGTGATTTCTTTGCGAATGGCTGGGGTGAGCGATGCAATATCACGTCACTCGCGGTCTGTGTAAATCCAGCAGGGGGCTTTAATTCCTATTGGGAGATGCCCTTCCGCCAACATGCACGCATTACCGTGGAGAACCTTGCGCCGGATGACGTGCGCGGCTTCTATTACCAGATTACTTATACACTCACTGAGGTTCCTGAAGATCGTGCCTATTTGCATGCTCAGTGGCGGCGCTCAAACCCGCTCCCCTATCAGACTGATCATGTTCTCTTAGACGGGGTGCAGGGACAGGGGCATTATGTGGGGACTTATCTGGCATGGCAAGTCAACAACAATGGCTGGTGGGGCGAAGGCGAGATCAAGTTCTTTATGGATGGCGATGATCGCTGGCCCACCATCTGTGGGACTGGCACAGAGGATTACTTTGGCGGCGCGTGGAACTTTGAGTACCCGAAGGGCGAGTATGGCGTCTTCTCATCCCCCTATTCGGGGCTACCGCAGGTGATCAAGCCCGATGGACTCTATCGCAGTCAGCAACGCTTTGGCATGTATCGCTGGCATATCACAGACCCAATTCGCTTTAAG
The DNA here is from genome assembly GCA_946885925.1 of uncultured Litorilinea sp. The sequence continues at coordinate 1,173 of CAMPHP010000886.1, read as the reverse complement.
CAGGATTTGCGCGTGACGATTCAGGCGTTGGGCTGGCGTTCGATGCACAACCAACAGCGGCGTTATCTGCCATTGCAGGATGATATTGCCTCGACTGCGTTCTGGTATCAAAGCGAGCCACACGCTCCTTTCCCAACACTGCCGGGGATTAACGAGTTGGAAGTAATTTAGGAGGCCGCAGCCCTTCCTCGAAGGCACCCAGCGGGTTCCCGGCTGCGAGGAAGGGCTGCGACTGCTCTATGTGAAACCTTTTTGATTCTTCCTGGCTTAGTGCGCGGCTTTGCCATTTGCATTGAGCAGTCTTGTGGGCGAGAGTTCTGGTAGGCCCATCGAGCCATCCGGCAGTCGCAATATAATGTCGTTGCTGTCGCCAAGGATGTGATCGATCAGCCCGTATTCTTTGGCTTCAAGCGCGTGCATAAAGCGATCGCGATTGAAATCATTTTCGATCTCCTGCCACGTATGCCCCGTGTGTTTGCCAAGCAGGTGGAACAATTGGGTTTGTACTCTCTCTTGTTCGCGGAACGCGATGCGAACATCCTCTGTATAGCCCTTCATGCCGCTGCCAGTTGGGTGCATATGGATGGTGGCATGGGGGAGGGCATAGCGATGACCCGCAGCGCCCGCAGCCAGGAGCGCGGTACCCATGCTCGCCGTGACGCCCACAGCATAGGTGTAGACAGGCGCGCCGACCATCTGCATAGCGTCGTAAATGGCAAGCCCGCTATAGACCTCGCCACCAGGGCTATTAATATAGAGATGGATGGGTTGTTGGTTCCCTTGACTGTTGAGATACAAGATTTGTGCCACAATGACATTGGCGACCTCTTGGTTGATTGGCATGCCCAAATAGACAATGCGGTTCTTCAAGAGCATGCTGTATATGTCATAAGAGCGGCCCCACTGCTCGTTGTTATCTATTACCATTGGGATCAGATTATGTGACATGCTGTGTGGAATCTCCTGTGCGATGAGCCTAGTTTGCAGCAGGTCTAGCTGCAAACATGTTTATGCTGCGATCTTTTGCGTGTGGGCGGTGCTTAGCGCTGCCAAACTTGTGAGTCGTGCGTGCCAGCACTGCGCCAGCAGATCGGGCTGCTGTGGTGGCGATTGTGGTGTCAACAGCTTGTGAGTTGGCTGCATGACGTCATAAGAAGGCGTGCGCGCTGGGCC
>CAMPHP010000885.1 GCA_946885925.1 uncultured Litorilinea sp. | reverse complement strand
TCCTTCATGCACGCCTGAGGGTCCATTGGGTGAGCGTGCGATCAGGGGAATATGGGTTGAACTTTCATAATAGGTGCCTTTGCCGATAAAGTCATGGTCGCCAAGGTAATCGCCGTGGTCGCTGGCAAAGATGATTACCGTGTTGTCTCGTAATTCTAGCTCGGCCAGTTTTTCCAGGATGCGGCCTACTTCGAAATCGATCTGATTGACCAATGCGGCGTAATGGGCGCGTACCTTTTGTTTCTGGGCGGCGCTGAAGTCTCCATAATCCACACCATTCCACGGGCGGAGATTGCCTGCTACATTCTGGCGGCGCAACTGGGCTGTATCGTTAGGCACGCCCGGAATTGCCGGAGGCATCTGCTGCGGATCAACCTGGTCGAGGAATTCCTGGTTGGGGTCATAGGGACAGTGAGGGCCGGGGAAGCTCACCATCAGCGCAAAGGGACCGTCGCCGCTATAGGTCTCTAGGAAGCGGCAAGTCTCTGTGCCCACAAAGTGATCGACCGATAGCTCCCAGGGCAAGCGATTGACAATGGCCCCCTTGTTTTCGTAGTAGCCATCATGCTCCTTGCCATGATATTTGCGTTCGCCGTGGGCGCGCAGAAAGTGGTAATACTCATCGCGTACATGGATCCAGCGTTTGTCTTCGGCGGCAACGCGGTATTGCAGACCGTGGTTTGAGTCCCACGGGTAGAAGTGCATCTTGCCGATACCGGCTGTGTAATAGCCCGCGCTGTTGAGCATTTCGGGCCAGGTGCGGATGCCACAGGCTGCTAGGTCAGGGCGCAGCCACAAACTGTTGTCGGTGACGCCGTTGCGTAGAGAGTTCATGCCCGTCAACAACGAGGCGCGGGCTGGGACGCAAACCGGGGAGGTTGAATAGGCGCGACTATAGCGGATGCCTTGTGTGGCGAGCGAGTCAATATGGGGTGTCTTGACAAAGCCCGCGCCATAGCAACCAAGAAAATCGGCACGCAGTTGATCGGCAATGATAAAGATGAGATTGGGGCGATTGCTCATGTTTGCTCCACTCTAGCGTTCTACAGTCAACGCGTAGTGGCCCTCTACATAGGGGAAGCGTTCCACTACATCGGGAGCCAATTGGACACCCAAGCCAGGACGCTCTGGCAGGACCAAATGCCCCTGCTCAATGGCAGGTGGCTGGCTAAAGATTCCCCATTGCAGCGGCCCTTGAATCATGCACAATTCCAGGACGTGTGGATTGGGCAGTGCGGCGACCAGGTGTCCATTTGCCATTGCCATCAGACCATTGTGCCAGGAGTGGGGGCAGAGGTGGATGCCATAGCGGTCGGCTGTTTCAGCAATCCGCATCGCCTCGGTGATGCCACACCACCCCGCATCGGGCTGGACAATGCCATAGGCGCGTTTTTCGAGATAAGGGCGGAATTGTTCCAGCGTGGTGTACTGCTCTCCACCCGTAATCGGAAGGTCAACCGCAGCGTTGAGACGCGCATACCCATCGACATCTTTTTGCGGAATCGGTTCTTCAAACCAAGTGAAGTTCAGACGATCCAATTCTTTGGCAATGACAAGAGCCTGTTCCTCGGTGAGGCGTTGGTTGCCATCCAACATCAGTTCCATGCGTCCTGCTACGGTTTGGTGCAGTTCGCGTACTAGACCCAGGAAACGGTCTACCGTCACGCCATCCCAACGCCACTCGGTGCCGATGCGGAATTTCATGGCGGTAAAGCCCTGGTCGATATACTCTAGGGCTTCGTCAATCAATTGCTCTGGGCGAATGCGCCAGTCATATCTACAGCCGCTAGAAGCATAGAGACGGACACGTTCGAGTGGGTCGGCCTTAAGAAGTTCGGCAACGCGCTTGCCTGCAATCTGCCCCTTGAGATCCCACCGCGCAATCATGGGCGGAGGAGCGTCCGTTGGGATGGGGCGTAGCCGCGGGGCTGATGGGGTCTTTGCCGATCAGATTAGGGGCGAGCCAATCCACCCAGTCTGAAATAAGCCGCGGCACGCCATAGGCACACGCCTCGCCAATGCCTGTGAGTCCTTCATCGGTGTGAATGACAACCACTGGACAGTCAGCTTTGACAACGCGGTATTGACTCGTAATCCACTGGCGCTCCAGTTCATGCATCCGCGACAAGAGCAGCGTTTCGATTTTGGTGATACGCATTGGAACTCGTTTCTAGTAGGCAGGTGGGCTGGTAGGATAGGTGTGTGCTTCCATGCCAAGCGCACTACGTTGCTGGCATGGAGCCAAGCGTTAACTTCCCTGTTCAATCATGGTGAGGACGGCCTTCATGTAGCCTAGGGCGTGGGCCATGCCTGCATACCAGGGGCCAGGACATGTCATCTGCGGTGTGTGGTCGGGGATGATGACGCCGTCGAAATTGTTCTTGTGTAAGATACGCATGATGCGGATCATATCCATATCGCCTTCATCGACAAAGACTTCGTAGTAGTGGGGGACTTTGCCGCGCACGTTGCGGAAGTGGATATAACCAATAGCATTTTGCTTGCTATAGTGCTCTACCACATCATAGATATTGCCCTCGGTCATCTCCGAGAGCGTACCCAGACAGAATTCTAGACCATTGGCAGGGCTGGGCACGATGTCGAGCAGCCGCTGATAGAGGTGGGGCTGGTAGACCAGGCGCGCTTGTCCGCGCAAGGTGGGCATAGGGGATCAT
>CAMPHP010000884.1 GCA_946885925.1 uncultured Litorilinea sp. | reverse complement strand
GCAGGTATCTTCAGGAATCTCCAACATTTGGCAGAGTGCATGCCGGTCGAAAAGCGGATCGAATTGCACGGGTCGAATGCCATTGGGAATGGCAGTGATCCGGCTAGGGTCATACCTGCGTTCGAGATAGCTACGCCGGGCTACTTCCGACACTGTAATCACCTGATCCACATGCTCGATCATCTCATGATATTGGCGCTGCTGCTCTAGGTCGGTGAGCAAATAAGGTAAATGCTCTGTCCGTACAATGGCGGGTACGTTAGCAAGATCAGCGGCATAGACCGCATTGTGCCCTTCCCAAGTAATGCCAGCATGGACATGCACGATGTCAACCGCATGTTCTTCCAAAAAATCGCTGAACCGTTCCCGCGCATCTTGATCGTCATCGCGTACTGCCAGGGGTAGGGTTACAATACCAAGTGCTTCGGCATGTTGCAGACAGACTTGTCCCTGGTCGGTAGGTGGACAGACAAAGAATAGCGTGTAATGGTGCCTGAGTTGTTCGGCAAGCAACAACATATGCTCACCAACACCAGAAGGTTCCAGGCTGTCGGTGAACAAACAGATTCGTGGTGGACCATCCTCTGTGGAATTCATAGCATCATGCCCTTCAATTAGCTGTTGGCGTACCGCCAAGACCTGCTCTAGGTTACGCTGTTGGCGGCGCACCTCCTCCGCCAAAGGCTCATAAATCGGACGGTTCCCGGAGGCATCGGCATAATCCCACAAGCCGTTAGGACAGTGGCGGTTGTCATTCCAGCCAGGATGGCAGAAAATCGGGTATAAACACAACCCTTCGACTGGCAACCCAGCCGCCACCATCTCTGCAACTTCTTCCGCCACATTGCGCAACCAACCAGGCCGGGCCTTCCCCTCCGCTCCGGTCTCCGCGATGAAGAACGGGCGTTCGTAGCGCTGGTAGACTTCACGCACGATCCTGTATAAGCGACGATGGAGGGGATGGATAGGCGTAATCGGCAGACTATTGTGAATCCATTGATTTCTGGGATAGTAATTGAGACCCAGAACATCCAGATACTTCGGATGCCCGCCAATTTCCGGTGCGAGCCGCCCACAGAGCATGTCCCAGCCTTCATACTGTGCCAGCCTATACTCTTCTGCTTCTGGAATATCCTGGGGACGCTCCAGGTCTGCAACAAGATGAACGATGGGATCAATATGGACAATTCGTGCCTGGGGAAGCACGTGCCAAACGGCTTCAACCGCTTCAAGGGTGGCGCGCACAAGTTGTACTTTCAATTCAGAGCCGCGGTTACGCGAGAATGGATTGAGCGCAGCCACATCACCCCCTGCCCACGCAAAAAACGAGATCTCGTTCATCGGGCAGAAGAAGGGCGTATCACTTTCTACATCGGTTTCACTCTCGATCACACGGGCAAATGCCGCGCACATCTTTGCAAAACGCGTGACGAATGCCGGTGAATAGATATCAAGGTCATCGGGCCATCCATAATGGCACAGATCCCAAATGACCTGCATCCCCATCTCTTGGGCTATACGCACCATTGGCAACACACTAGAGAAATCATAGTGACCGGGTCGCGGCTCAATCAGATGCCAGCGGATTGCACTGCGGATAGTGTGCATGCCCATCGCTTGCAAGCGCTGGTAATCTTGGCGCACAAAACGAGTGTGCTGTGTAGATTCAAGCAGGTCGAGTCGCCTCCCTGAACGGAAACGATGGGTAGACGACTCTAACCCGCCAATAAAGAAGCTGCGAAACAGTCTAGCGTGCCTGATGTGCTCGATGCGTGAGGGCTGTGAGCGCCTAGTCTGTGATTTTTGCATAGCCAAACTACCTACACTATGCGGCTTTTTGAGACAAGGGGTATTGACGCCCCTCCACCGAGCCTTTGCCGCTGACAGCATGTAGAACTGGGTGGCCGTTCTGGCGACCGATCTCCACCGCCTTTGGCTCGCGGGCTTCTTTCCAAGTTACCTCTGGCTCACCCAGCAGCCAGGAATTAACCACTTCGACTCCCTGCATCACCGAATGATCCATATTGCCGATTTCATACTGCCAAGCGCCAAAGCGTCCGCGACTAAAGATGTCATGTTCGCGCAGATAGCGTTGCAGGACATAGAGGGATGCATCTCGGTCAAGGGTGGGTACGGGATAGCTATAATCCACATCGATCAAATAGGTTGAACGAATCAACGGTATGTCACTCGGTTGGAGCAGTTTCACATTGAGCAAGCCCTGCACAACACGATCCACAATCGTCGCCTTGTCTTCTGGCTTATGCGGGCTATAGCTGGTCTCGGTGAGCAGCAGGGTGTGATCCGGGCCGGGCGTAATATACGGTGAATAATTCGAGAGATAGGTTACCCGGTAAAAGGGCGAGCTTGGCTCCGGGAAGTACATCCAACATTTGCTGCTGTCACAGCACCGTTCAAGACCAACGCCGACGATAAAGCCGCTTGAATGATGCAGGCCGCGCGTGGCCTTACGTATCTCAGTAGGCGCACTCACCAGCCGGTTGATCAGCAGATCAAGTGGCATGGTAGAGAGCAAGAGATCGTAATCCACGATTTCGCCATCGCTGAAAAAGATCTGTTTTGCTTGCGGGTCAACCTTCACAACGGTTTTATTGAGGTGCAGGTGATCGCGTACATAGGGCAAAAAGGGAGTATAGAGTCCTCCTGTACCGCCTC
>CAMPHP010000883.1 GCA_946885925.1 uncultured Litorilinea sp. | reverse complement strand
CACCCAAATGGGCTACAAGTTGGTTGGCAGCATGGTTATTGCTTTCGCCCAGTGCGTAGTCAACCCACTGCCCCACCAAGTCCGCTTCTTCGTCATCCAGCGCAATGCCATTGGGCAGATCAGCCATGATGGCGGTAGCAAGGCCAATCTTTAAGGTTGACATACCGGAAAACGAGATCTCCGCATCCACCATCGCCTCTTCACCAGTACGCAGGTCTTTGACATAGGCGGCTCCAAAGCCAGGGAAATTGAGCAAATAGCTGTTGATCTCGCGGCTCAAATCCTCCATAGTCGGCACGGGTGCGGGTGTCTCCTGCCAAGCCAAGGTGGCAATGCGACCTTCGTCTTGCGTCAACGCCTTGACTAACTGTGGAATGCTAGCCTCTATATCAAGCACTTGCCCTGGCTGCCCCGCTACCCACGTCCAATCGCGGCTATAAACTCCCACAAATCCCGCAGGCAGCCCAGTGTCTGCCGTCGCGCCCTCTGTCCAACGCGGCGTGGGAGGGAGCAAGCGCGCTGAGGAAGGTGGATGGTTATGTTCAAGCGCCACCTGCTCCAACCATGCACGCAATTTGTCATGGTTGAGGGTAAAGCGCACAGGCACGTCGCGCCGCTGCTGGTCAAAGCCCAATGCCTCACGCAGGGCAATGTCAAAAAAGGCAGTACCTTGCAGATATTGCCCTGCCTCTGCTACCATCTGCTCCACGTCTACCCTGAAGTCCACATCTTCGGGACGCAATACCAAGCGCGCATCACCGAAGCGCACGTCAATGGGCTGTTGGTAGATCTGGTCGATGTGTTGGCGAATCTCCGCAGTGTCTTTGATGCGGCTCAACTCCAGCCCGCCTAAGTGTACACCTGGCGGCACGGGTGCCGCTGCCACCTTGAAACGGGTGTAGAGCGGAAAGATCGCCAATATGAGGACCAAGATTAAAACAAATCGGATAAAGCGGCTCATGGGTTTGACTGCTCACAACACCTGCACGTACCTACACCCAACCCCGCTGTTGATAGGCAGCGTAGCCGCGCGCTGTCAATTCTTTTAACTCTGCCAATAGTGACATGTCGGGCTTTGTAAAGTTAAAACAAGACTTGCCCTGCATCCGCTGGCGCAATTCGTCAGAGATCTGATTGAGTAATTCAGGATGGGCATAAACGGGCATAAGATAAAAGCTCACATAGCGTTTTTGAATCTTTGCAGCACCAAAAAAGACCCGCTGATTGGGTTTGACGAACTTGGTCGTGTCTAAAGAGTACGCCTCCGATGCGTCTTGGGCTACGACCATTTGGTCTGCATAGGGAGTCAGGATCCCTTTCAAATCATTGAAGATAGCAGAAAAGCTCTCCTCTTTCGTTTTCTCTTTTATCTTTGTGCCCATCATTTCTAGTCCTCGCAGCTTCACCTACCTATCGCCGCCGACTATATTCCTACCCGCTTACTCCCATTCCTTATTCCTACTCATTACTCCCATTCAATCGTAGCGGGTGGTTTACTGCTTATATCATATACCACTCGATTCACGCCGTCTACCTCGTTCACAATACGGCTGCTCACGCGTGCCAACAAATCATAGGGCAATCGCGCCCAATCCGCGGTCATAAAGTCGTCAGTGGTGACAGCCCGCAGCGCCACGACATTGCCATAAGTACGCCCATCGCCCATGACACCGACGCTGCGTACAGGCAGCAGTACCGCAAATACCTGGCTGGTCAAACGATAGAGTCCGGCACGACGCAGTTCCTCAAGGAAAATGGCATCTGCATGGCGCAAGGTCTCTAGGCGATCCCACGTCACCTCTCCGATGATGCGGATCGCAAGCCCTGGGCCGGGGAAAGGATGACGCCAGACAATTTCTTCAGGCAGCCCCAACGCCTCGCCTACTGTGCGTACCTCGTCCTTAAAGAGCATCCGCAGCGGCTCGATCAGTTGGAAGGTCATATCCGCGGGCAGCCCACCGACGTTGTGATGGGTCTTGATCGTGCGCGCATGACGGGTATCTTCGTTGGAGGCTGATTCGATTACATCGGGGTAGAGCGTACCCTGCGCCAAGAAGGCAGGTGTATCTGTGCCCCATTCCGCAGCCTGGCGCGCGGCCTCGGCTTCAAAAACACGGATGAAGCGCGCACCGATCAACTTGCGTTTGCGCTCTGGATCTTCCACCCCTGCCAGATCAGCCAAGAAATCCTCTTTGGCATCCACCGCCACCAAACGCATCCCCTGGTGCTGGCGGAAGGTCTCAATGACCTGCTCGGCCTCGCCCTTGCGTAACAGACCATGATCGACAAAGACACAAGTAAGCCTGTCGCCAATCGCCCGGTGTACCAAGGTGGCAGCTACTGCACTGTCCACGCCGCCACTTAGCCCGCAGATGACATGACCCGTTTCTCCTACCTGCGCCTGGATGCGCGCCACCGTCTCTTGGATAAAATTGCCCGGTGTCCAATCCCCCGCGGCACCACAGATTTTGCGGACAAAGTTTTCCAAGAGTGCCGCGCCATGCGGCGTATGGACGACTTCGGGATGAAACTGGATGCCATAGATACGGCGGCTTTCATGCGCGATTGCTGCCAAGGGTGAATTGTCGCTGTGTGCAATGGCGATAAAGCCTTTCGGGAGCCGTTCCACCCGGTCACCATGACTCATCCACACTTGCATCGACGCAGGCAGCCCCTCAAAC
>CAMPHP010000882.1 GCA_946885925.1 uncultured Litorilinea sp. | reverse complement strand
ACAGCACTGACAAGGTTCTCACCGTAGTTGACCTGGCGTTGTGGGACATTGCAGGCAAGGCGGCAAATCTCCCTGTGCACAAGCTGATTGGTGCAACGCGTGACAAAGTCCCGGCCTACGCCAGCACCATGTGTGGCGACGATCTAGAAGGCGGGCTCAATACAGCCGAAGACTATGCCCGCTTTGCCCTATGGGCGCGTGAGCGCGGCTATCCTGCCTTTAAGCTTCACACCAAGCAACCACCCTATGCCGGTGCCCCCAACGCCAAAGCCGACATCGAAGCCTGTGCTGCCGTGCGTGAAGCACTCGGCCCCGATGTACCGCTCATGCTCGATCCCTTTCACTACTACAGCCGCGAAGAAGCGCTTTACTTGGCAAAAGAGCTAGAGCATCTTGATTATTACTGGATGGAAGAGCCAATGGATGAGCATAGCATGTCCTCCTATGTGTGGCTGTGTGAAAACACGAGGCTGCCCATCTGTGGCCCAGAGACCGCCGAAGGCAAAATGCACACCCGCGCCGAATGGATCAAGGCCGGTGCTTGTGATATTGTGCGTGGCGGTGTAGGCGATCTCGGTGGTATCACGCCACTGATCAAGGTGGCCCACCTGGCCGAATCCTTTAACATGCGTATGGAAATCCACGGCGGCGGCCCTGGCAATCTGCACGTTCTCTGTGCAATGGGCTTCCCCGGTGAATTCTACGAGCGCGGTCTGCTTCATCCCTTCATCGACTATGAGAAGCCAGCGCCGTGGCTCAACAAACTCAACGACCCGATGGACGACGAAGGCTTTGTCCATGTCTCGCAGGAGCCGGGTCTCGGACAAGACATCAATTTCGACTATATCGAGGCGAACCGCATCGCCCGCTACTAATCTCTGCCTAATCGCGTGATAGGCGCTGTCATTCCGTTCGCAGCGCGGGGCGTAGCCCACCGGAGGGAGGAATCCCCTTGTTGGCTACCACCGAGAAAGGGGATTCATCCTCGCAGACCGCGCCCAAGGGGCTTCCGCCATTGGGCGCGGAATGACAGCACCTCAGGTTAGCTAGGTTGCTACCTTCCTCGATCATGTCGCCTAAAGCGACCACACTAAGAAGCAGCGGGTATACGTGATGGAAAATCTTCCTGAGCAGGGCCACCAAGTACTCTTTGCCAAACCTGGCGTAGCCACCGTAGAAGCACACCCAGTTGCCGCACCAGGGCCAAATGAACTCTTGATCCGCACGCGGGTCTCGCTCATTAGTCCCGGTACAGAGCGCGCCTTCTTCCTCAGTCTGCCCAACACAAGCCAGCACTATCCACGATCTGCTGGCTATTGCAACATTGGCGAAGTCGTAGCTTGCGGTGACCAAGTAACAGGCTGGCAAATCGGTGAGCGAGTCGCCACCAGCGGCGTGCACGCGGCTTATATCCTGGTTGATGCTGCCACAGCACATCACGTTCCAGCCGAGCTTGCCGATGAAGACGCCGCCTTTTTCAATCTTGCATCCATTGCCTTGCAAGGTGTGCGTAAGGCACGCATCGAACTAGGAGAGCCAGTAGCGGTATTGGGTGCAGGACTCATCGGTTTACTGGCGCTACAACTCGCACGCATCCAGGGTGCGCTGCCTGCCATTACGATTGACCAAGACCTTCACCGGCTTGAATACGCACGCCTTAGTGGGGCAGATTCTCAACTCACCCCAGGTGATCTCCTGCTCCCGCAACTCATCGAACAAACAGGTGGCGAGGGCGCTGCCGTGGTCATCGAAGCAACCGGGCATCCTGCTGCTATTTTGACTGCGCTAGCATGTGCGCGGCCTTTTGGACGAGTTGTGCTCTTGGGCAGCACTCGCGGCGAAACTGACCATGTTAACTTCTACCGCGATGTCCACAAAAAAGGATTGACACTCATCGGTGCCCATAACAGTGTCCGTCCCCGGCGCGAATCGTCGCCCGGATTCTGGAGCGAATACGATGATCAAAGCGTGGCATTAAAATTGCTGGCGCGGGGACGGCTCAACGTGCAGCCCTATATTACCCACCGCTTCGCCTGGCCCGACGCACCTGTGGCCTACGAACTCTTAAGCAGTTGGACAAGCAGCGCGCTTGGTTTAATTTTGGATTGGACAACGCACCCGTGAGCAGCGAACAACAAACGCCCGCCGATCGTTTGCGTGGCGAGAGCTTCTTCAACGAACCTCATGTTGCAGGCTTCACCCACCGCGCCTTCACCAAAGCGATGGGCTTTGACGAAGTAGACATGGCGCGCCCGCTCATCGGCATCTGCAACACTTACAGCGAACTCAACAACTGCAACAGCAATCTGCGCGAATTGGCCGAAGCAGTCAAGCGCGGTGTCTGGATGGCTGGCGGCTTCCCTCTAGAGTTTCCCACGATCTCGCTGGGTGAAATCTTCCTCAGCCCCACCTCAATGCTCCATCGCAACCTCGCGGCCATTGACACGGAAGAGATGATTCGCGCCCAACCGCTGGATGGCGTGGTGCTCCTCGTCAACTGTGACAAGACCACTCCCGCAGCCCTCATGGGTGCTTGTAGTGCTGACATACCTACCATTGCCCTATCCGGCGGACCAGCCCTCAACGGCTGGTTTCGCGGCGAGATGCTAGGAGCCTGTACAGATTGTCGCCGTATGACGGCTGAGTACCCGGCAGGTACATTGACTGCGGAGACTTACCTT
>CAMPHP010000881.1 GCA_946885925.1 uncultured Litorilinea sp. | reverse complement strand
GATCACGCATGCTTGGCCTGAACCCAGTGCCGCCAACTTGTCCGCTACCACCGTTGGCCCACCGACACGCAGATCATGGAGCGAGATCGAGGCTACTTGATCTTTGGGAATGCGCCCTTCTGTCTTTTCCTCCACCCAAGCACGCAAATCGCTGGTGTGATAGCCAAAAGCAGCATCTTGAGCAAAAGGGGTCTGCGCTGCGGGGACAAGTTGCTCACCCTCAGCCACATAATGCACATCGTTAATTGTATAGCGCCCCCCCTCGCGGAAAAAGGGGATGATCAGCGTGGGTGCATCCTGAATCTCCAGGGCCATTGCCAACGCATTGACTTCGCCTGGATAATGGCCGCGCAAGGTGGAATCGCTGCGGCTGACTACGGTGAAGGCGCGCCCGCTCTGTTCGCCAGCAACAGCAAGCGCATAGCCAATTTGTACATTGAGGATTTGCGCTTCAGCTAGGGGCAGGCTGCGTGAATTGGTCAAGATGTAAAAGACAGGGCCAGGGTCCGCCAATTCGCGTGCCAACTCTGCAACGCCCCAGGTCGTCAGTACAGGCACATCATAGACGGTCTGTGTACCCGTTGGGTCGTCGTCAAGCACCACCACCTTGGCTGCATTGGGCAGCTTTTCCTGGATGGTGGGGAGCAAGTTTTCCGGCCAAATCGGTGGCAGCGTGGCGAATAGTTCAGCTTGGGATTGAGTTGCTTCGTGCATAAGTTAAGCCTGGGGCCAGTTGACAAGGGGAAGGTGAGTTTCGGCTTCAATCGCGAGCAGCCGGTTATACTTTGCAAGCCGTTCTGATTGGGTAATCGAACCGACTTTAATCTGATCTCCTGCCCAACCGACGGAGAGATCCGCCAGCCAGTTATCCTCGGTCTCGCCAGAGCGGGCGCTGATCGTTACGCGCCACCCTGCACTGCGCGCCAACCGGCACGCTTGTGCCGCCTCGGTCAGCGTACCAATCTGGTTGACTTTGAGCAACAAGGCATCCGCTGCACCCTGGTCAATCGCACGCTGGATGCGTACCGGGTTGGTGCAAAGTAAATCATCTCCCAGCACCAATGCCTGTCCAGCAATCGCGGAGCGTAATTCGGGCCAAAAAGACCAATCATCCTCGGCCAAACCATCTTCAACGCTAACGATGGGATACTTCTGCAGCCACTCGCTGATCTTGGCAACCATGCCGCGGCTGTCCAACACCTCGCCATCTAAGTGATAGCATCCCGCTTCATAAAAGTGAGAGGAAGCCACGTCAATCGCCAGCATGACCTCTTGCCCTGGCGTATAGCCCGCGGCGCGAATGGCCTCGACTGCATCATCCAGCATCGCAGCCGCATTGGCAAAGGGCGGCGCGAGTCCCCCTTCATCTGCCGTCAGCGTACGCATCTGATATTTGCGCTGCATGAGATCCGCCGCAGCTTGGAAGACCGCAACCGTGGTCGCTAGTGCATCATCCATCGTTGTCGCCGCCGCAGGCACTACCAATACATCTTGAATGGGTACTTGCCCGCCTGCATGTTTGCCCCCGCTAAACAGGTTAATTGTAGGGCGGGGCAGCGTCGTCAAGGGAGCATGTTCATCGCCTGCCACACCTGCCAGTATATCAGCAAAGTGTTGGTAAAGGGGTACGCCTCGCTCCAGCGCGACAGAGCGAGCAAAGGCCAAGGAGACAGCCAGAATCGCATTGGCTCCCAAACGCGCCTTGTTGGGCGTGCCATCCAATGCCAGCATAGCCTGGTCTAGCGCACCTTGGTTGGCGAATTCTTTTCCAGCCAATGCCTCATTCAGCTCTCCATTGACATGGGCCACAGCTTGGCGGCATCCTAGCCCGCGGTAGCGTTGCGGGTCACGGTCGCGCAACTCTAGCGCCTCTGCCGCGCCCGTGGATGCGCCGGAAGGCACAGAAACAGTGGCAATCGCGCCACTTGCCAGCGCGCAAGTAGCTTGGACAGTCGGGCGGCCGCGGCTGTCGAGAATCTCTAATGCGGTAAGACGACGAATGGTGGGCATAAATCTCGTAAGCTTCCCTTGGCAATCAGACTTCTGTTGGCGCTTCTAGTGGCATAGCGATAGAGGGTAGTCGTTGAAGCGAATTATATGCGTGGCAAGCGGCAGTTCGCTTGTTCCAAAACCGCCGGATTCACTACACAATTGGGTCTTTCTCCACGCAATGCCTGCACGACATGGCGCGCGGCCTTGTTCACCAGATCGGCGATGGCGGCTTCGGAGTAAAAGGCGGCATGGGGTGTGGCAATCACGCGCCGGTGAGATAGGAGAGGATGATCCGCAGGTGGCGGCTCGCTGCTCAAGACATCCAGCGCAGCCCCGGCGATCTGCCCGGTGTCTAGCGCATGAATAAGCGCCGCCTCGTCAATGATGGCCCCACGCGAGGTGTTGATCAAATAGGCGGTAGGCTTCATGGTCGCCAATGCCTCGCCATTGATCATCCCGCGTGTGGCGGGGGTCAAGGGCAGATGCAGCGACACATAATCCGCCGTGGTCAGCAGTTCAGGCAAATGATTGGTGGCACGTCCCCAAGGAGCCAATGCATCTGGGGCAAGCCGCGGGGTGTAGGCGATGATCTGCAAACCCAGTGCCCTTGCCCGTTCTGCCACAGCCTTGGCAATATTGCCATAGCACACCAGCCCTAAAACCTGTCCGCTTACTCTTGTCAATCCAGGA
>CAMPHP010000880.1 GCA_946885925.1 uncultured Litorilinea sp. | reverse complement strand
GGATGACGATCAAGGCTATGTTTGTGATACGCTGAAAAATGGCGAGAGAACCTTCTTCAAAGCCGGGAACCCTCAGGAGTGGCTTCCAGGAAGACGACGCTATATTAACGGGATGGTGCGAGCATGATGGCTACGCCTATCAGTACAACAGAAGCCCCAACTAAATCATAGCGGTCGGGTAGCCAGCCGTCTATGCACCATCCCCAAAGTAGCGAGAGGATGACAAAGACGCCCCCGTAAGCGGCATAGACCCGACCAAAGTTTGTTTCCGGTTGCCAGGTAGGGATGATGCCGTAGAGAATGAGCAATATGGCTCCGGCGAGGCCCAAAGGCCAGCTACGCCCCACGCGCAGCCACTGCCAGACTAGCCAGCCTCCACCGATTTCAGCAAGGCCAGCGAGGATGAATAATGTGATAATACGCAAAAGGGAGACCATAATATTGAGTTCCTGGCTGAGATGCCACGGGCTATGGGAAGGGCTGGGAAATAGCAGACAGTTAAGACGAGAATTGAGTTAGGACATGAATAAAAAGGAGTGGCTATGATATCGATTGATGAGTTTTTTGAACAATATGAGTGGGTAGCGGAAGAGGTAGAGCCTGGGGTCTGGCGCAGTACCTTTACCACAGAGCGCGAGGAAGAGTTTGATATTTATGTGATGACGGGTGACGAGTGGGTGCATTTTGCCGTGAGCCCCTTGGCGCATATTGGCGAGGTGGAGCACCGAGAACGCTTGTATGGTGCGCTGCTGCGTTTGAATCAGCAGATGCGAATGGTGCGCTTGGGTTTGGATGATGAAGGCGATCTCAATTTAGTGGCTGATGCACCACTTGAACGATTCGATTTTGGAGATTTTGCACTCATTCTGGATTTGTTGACCGAGTATGCCGATGCACTTGCGGGTGAAGTCCGGCGCAGTGTTCATGATGCAAAGTACTATTCGCCACTGCTGGTAATGCCATAGCGTTCGAGCAACTCACTTGGCAGTTGGTTGGCGCGGGAAACTTGCCCGTAAAGGGCAGCACTTGGGCGTGGGGAGCGTATTTGTGTTGTGGGATCCATGCCGATGAGGCCAAAGTGCATCGTCCAGCCATCATTCCACTCAAAGTTGTCTAGGAATGTCCAATGAAAATAGCCGCGAATGTCACAACCTGCGTTGATTGCACGCTGGACGGCGGCTAGATGGGCAAGTAACCAACGGGGCCTTTGGTCATCATCAGCATCGGGAAGGCCATTCTCGGTGATGTAGATCGGCTTGCCATAGCCCTGCACGCGGCGGCAGATAAGTTCCAGGCCATCGGGGTCGAACTGGCTGTAGGGGCCGCGGCTGCTGGCATCGGAAAGCTCGCGACCGAGGGTATAGCCCTCTTTGCCAAAGAAACGGGTGGGGTTTGGAGAAAAGGTGACTTGATAGCGGGCGTAATAGTTGATGCCAATGAAGTCCAGCGTCTTTGCCAGTGTTGAGTCAACTTGGCCTATGCCGAGGGGAGGCAGCAAACGCCCGTAGAGTGTTGCGGCAAACCATAACTCCTCGAAAAGATAGCGACGCAGGCGCGCTGCGATGTGGTCGCCTGGATGGTGGGCGCGAGCCGGGTCGAAATAGCGCATGACTTTGGCAATGCTGACCTGGGCAGTGGGTGATGCATGGTGAATAGCATGGAATGCACCTGCGTGGGCATAGAGCAGGTGGCGATAGACACGAATGGCAAGCAGGGGATTGGTGCGATGGGGCGGCCATGCCCCGGCCAGCCAACCCTGGCCCAAGTAGATCATCGGTTCGTTGATGGTCAGCCAATGTTGGCAGAGGTCGCCTAGATGCTCCACCACTGTTTTGGCGTAGGCTGTGAATCGCTCTACGACTTGGGGGTTCTCCCAGCCCCCTGCATCCTCTAGCCACAGTGGATTGGTAAAGTGGTGGAGAGCCACCCAAGGTTCAATATCGCGTTGGTGCAATGCTTCGAGTATGGCACGGTAGCGTTGTAAGGCACTCCTGTCGATCTCGCCGGGGCGGGGTTCAATACGGCTCCATTCGAGGCTGAGGCGGTGGCTGTTGAGACCTAATGCGGCCATGCGGTCGAAATCTGCTTCTGCATTTTCCCACCAGTTGCAGGCAATGCCACTGCGATGACCCTGCGCGATAGCCCCTGGCTGCTGTTCATAGCGTGACCACTGGTTGTTACAGTTGTTGCCTTCGACTTGGTGAGATGACGAGGCTGTGCCCCAGCGGAAATCTAGGGGAAAGGTTTGTTGGCCTTTCATGCGCTGCATGGGGAGCTAGCCTGGTGGATGCTACCGGCGGGGCGCGGGCGTGGTAGACGCTCTAACGCGACGTTGGCCTCGGCAAGGAACTGAACGCTGTTTTCGTCGGGGTAGTTGCCCGCATAGACGACGCGGCGGACACCTGCGTTAATCAGCATTTTGGCACAGGTTAGGCAGGGCTGGTGGGTGACGTAGGCTGTTGCGCCTTCGCTGCTGATGCCGTGCAGCGCCGACTGGATGATGGCATTTTGTTCGGCATGGAGGGTACGCACACAGTGACCATCAACAATGAGGTGTCCGACTTCATCACAGTGGGGTAGACCCATGGGTGAACCATTGTAGCCTGTGGCGAGAATGCGCTTGTCGCGCACGAGCACGGCACCCACATGGGCGCGATCACAAGTGCTGCGCTCGGCGACAGT
>CAMPHP010000879.1 GCA_946885925.1 uncultured Litorilinea sp. | reverse complement strand
GATATAGGCTGGTGGAATCTTAAGATAAAAAAAGAGTCTTGTCAAATGCCTTTTTGCCGTCCTGATTGCTCTCTGCTCGGTATTGCTATTAACCCAACATTCTCCAACACTTTGTAGATTGGTTAGGAACACCTATGCGTATCGCACAAATCTCCGACCTTCACTTGCGTCACCATCTACCTGGTACAGCCTCTCTTGCTGTTCGCCTGAGCCGTTTAATGCCAGAGCGTTTTGCCCAGGCACTCGAGCGAATTCGTGCCCTCTCGCCGGATATACTCGTGATCTCCGGCGACCTTCTCGACTATCCAATGGATGCGCTGGATGATCCCGTGACCCAGCAGCAAGGTCGCCAAGACCTGGAACTCATCGCTGAACTGCTAGACACGCTCCCTTTGCCCGTTGCCCTGGTTCATGGCAACCATGACCACCCCGCGCTCATTGACCAAGTTTTCGGCCACCTCCCCAATGATCAAATCGTCAATGGCTATCGTGTTTTGACCTTTCGCGATGACGAAGGCGAGAATCATGTTCCCGTGCGCACGGGTCAAGAACAAGCACGATTTCTTGCTGCTCTACAAGACCCCACCTCTTTGCCCCAAATCCATATCCAGCACTATGTCGTCTGGCCTGAACGAAACGAGGAATATCCCCATACCTATGGGACAGGTGCGAGCATGCGCGAGGCCATCATTGGCGCGGGTACAGTGCGCCTTGTTCTAAGCGGGCATTACCATACCGGTGTGCCACTTTTCTTTGATAAAGGCGTTTGGTTTGCTACAGCGCGCGCATTCGCCGAAACCCCACATCCCTTTACAATCTATGAGATTGAGGAGCATGACCTTGAGGATGCGACTGTGACATCGCGCACATTCACGCTAGATACGTAGATGCCATTGCGCCAGATAGCAGCTATTGCGAACTGTAAAGTTTGTTCTACCCTATGCTGCATGGGTAAAATGGAGGCATGAATGATTCACAGCTTCCCATACGCCTGGAACCTAAAGACCTTGAAGACCTACGTGTTGCCAAGCGCAAGCTTGAATCACCAAGTCTTACTGTCGAGCTAGCCGCACTGATTGGAAGGCCGCTAGAGGCAAGTATGCGGCTATTCCCAAAACGCTTTAGTGGCCGCGTGCAATCGATTACCCAGGCGGCTCTCTTGCGCGCCATTGATATAGCCATTAGCAGTCTTGGCAAAACCCCAAAGGCTGGCACACACGAAAACATGCATCGCTGGTTGAGTGTTGGATCAGGGGCTGTTGGTGGTGTAGCTGGCCTGTGGGCATTACCTGTAGAGATTCCCATCTCCACCGCGTTGGTACTCCGATCCATTGCAGACATTGCGCGCGACGAAGGCCATGACCTAACCCGGCTTGATGTTCGCCTTGCCTGCCTAGAAGTCTTTGCATTAGGAGGAAAAGGCGCGCAAGATGACGCCGCAGAAAGCAGCTATTGGCTCATCCGTGCATCGTTAGGCAAAGCTTTTGCCGACGCAGCCACCCATGTCGCCCAGCGTGGTATGGTGGTCGAAAGTGCACCCCCTTTAGTCCGTTTGGCGGCTACACTCGCCTCCCGCTTTAGCATCAATCTTTCAGCCCAGTTTGCCGCCAAAGCCATCCCTGTGGTTTCTGCCGTAAGTAGTGCTGCTATCAATCTACTCTTTATGCAGCATTTCCAAGCGATGGCACGCGGCCATTTCATTATCAAACGGCTAGAAGCCCAATATGGGACTGAAACAGTCCGTACGGTCTACGCCGAACTTGATATCTAACCCATGCGTATGTGCGGATTTGCTTGCTGACCAGGCAGCCCACTACAGCAACATCGTTATCACTGCGCTGCATCTCCTTTTACAAGAGTGCTGCGTGCCATCATACGCCTGAACTTTCCCCCCTCCCTAACCGCAAGGAGCTTCCCGTGATGAAGCATGAATTGAAGATCTTCGCTGGCAATTCAAATCGAATGCTAGCTCAAGAGATCTGTCATCATCTGAACTTACCCCTGAGTCAGCTTGATATAGTCCGCTTTGCCAACGACAATCTCTTTGTCCAGATCCTAGAAAATGTTCGCGAGCGTGATGTCTTTGTAGTTCAATCTTTCACCCACCCGGTGAGCGAGCACATCATGGAGTTGATGATCACCCTGGATGCGCTACGCAGCGCCTCGGCAGGACGCATCACCGCGGTGATTCCCTACTACTCTTATGCACGCTCGGATAAGAAAGATGCCCCACGCATCTCGATTGCCGGGCGACTGCTTGCCGACTTGATCCAGACGGCGGGAGCCAATCGTGTTTTGACAATGGATCTCCATGCCCCTCAAGTTCACGGATTTTTTAGCGTCCCCGTTGATCACCTAACTGCGATCCCGATTATCATTAATTATGTAAAGAGTAATTATGGGCTTGACTCCGCAGTAGTTGTTGCCGCAGATGCGGGTGGTGCTAAGCGCGTCGGACGCATTGCCGAACGACTGCACTTACCGATGGCGATCATCGACAAGCGCCGCAAGGGAGATCAAGATATCCAACAAGGATTTGTGGTGGGTGAAGTCAAAGGACGCACAGCCCTAGTCATTGAAGATGAAATTGCCACAGGCAGCACTATGGTTACCACTGTGCAAACGCTGAGAGAGGCAGGTGCCAGCCAAGTTATTGCCGGAGCAACTCACCCAAGCCTCGTTGGCC
>CAMPHP010000878.1 GCA_946885925.1 uncultured Litorilinea sp. | reverse complement strand
TCATAAAAGAGTGGAGAATAGCATTCCAGGGCTTTGATCAAAATGCCTGCGGTTTGGGGACTGACCGCGCCGTGAAAGTCGATGCCAATATCAATCTCCTTGCCCACGGCACTACGCAGTGCGTCGATGCGCTCCACGACATGATCGACAAAGCCAACTGTCTCGATGATGCGCGCCGGACGTGGCCCCTTGAGCACGGTCTTGAGCGCAATAAAGCCCTGGTCGACCAGATCGCGCCCGTGGGCCGCGAGCGCTTCAGGTGTGTCGCCGCGAGCATGGGCATAGAGCTTGATGCGGTCACGCAAAGGGCCACCCAGAAGTTTATAGACGGGTAGGCCCGCGGCTTTACCTGCTAAGTCCCATAGCGCCTGTTCGACGCCAGCCAGGGCGCTCGTGAGCACAGGGCCACCGCGATAGAAGGCGTGTTTGTAGATCGCTTGCCAATGGTGAATTACGCGTGTGGGGTCTTTGCCGACGAGGTAAGGCTCGATCTCTTGAATGGCAGTGGTGATGGTGTGGGCACGATTCTCTAGAGTTGGTTCACCAAGCCCTATTAATCCTTCGTCGGTATGGATCTTGAGGAAAACCCAGCGGGGTTTAACGATGATTGTCTCAAGTTTTGTAATCCGCATTTTCAACTAGTCATGACTAGACCCGCAAAGAGACCTTGTACGAACGCTGGCTGTACGAGGGCTGGCTGTACAAAGACTCATTGGGCAAAGGTGTAAAAGAAGTGATGTAAAGATGTGAAAACGTAAGAAACGTAAGAGATGTGAATAGGCAAATGTTAAAAGTATCGCCGGTGACAATTCTAGCCCTTTACTGCACCAGCGGCAAGACCGGAGACAACGAATCGTTGGGCGATGATATAGATGATCACAACAGGAGCCATTGCGATGAGCGCTCCTGCCATCATCGGGCCAACCATATAGTAATCAGTGCGATAAAAGTTGCTTAACCCCACTGATATCATTCGATGCGCTTCATCTTGGGTCAGAATTAACGCAAAGATGAATTCGTTCCAGACATTGTTGAAGATGAAGATCGCTGCGGTGACAATGCCGGGTACTGAGAGGGGAACAACGATGTACCACAGCGCGGTGAAGCGCGTGCAACCGTCGATTAAGCCTGCCTCTTCAATCTCCTCCGAGATGCTGCGTAGATAGCCCATCATGAGCCAGGTGCAGAAGGGTACGGCGAAACTCATATTGGCGAGAATCAGACCCAAATAAGAGTCTTGTAACCGGATCTTCACAATGATGAGATACATGGGAATGAGCATCAGCGAGCCGGGAATGAGGTAGACAAAGAGCACACCACGCGCTAAGACTGCGCGACCCGGAAAGCGCAAGCGTGTTAATGCATAACCGGCTAGCACGGAGATGATCACGACAATGCTTGTCGTGGCTGACGCTACAATCAATGTGTTGCGTAGGTAGACTGGGATACGAAAACTATAGATGACCGCGTTGAAATTCTCTAGCGTCGGTTCGGTTGGTATCCACGTCAGTTCGGAGTAAATCTCGCGCTCGATCTTAAAGGCAGTTGTCGCCATGAAGTAGAGCGGGAAGATGATCATGAGCAGGAGTACCGCGATCACCAGAAAAGAGAGCACGCGGAAGACACTTTCTGGGACTCGGTCAAGAAGCGAGGTCATGAGGTAGCTTCCTTGTCCATGTAGGTGGCAACAGCCAGGACGAGAATTGCAATGATGGGCAGCATGAGGATTGGCACAGCGGCACCCTCACCCAGGCGGAAATTCTGCAAGGCCAAGTGATAGGTCAGCAAGGGGAAGACCTCTGTATGGTCGCTCGGTCCACCTCCGGTCAAGAGCAGCGGAATGTCGAGCGTGTTCATTGTCCAGATGGTGGAAAGCAAAATGACAACGCCCATGACCTGGCGCAGCCCTGGCAAGGTGACATAGCGGAAGCGCGCCACTCGGCCCGCACCATCGACCTTGGCTGCATCATAAAGCTCAGACGAGATCGTTTGCATGCCAGCGAGAAAGGTCAACGCATAGAAGGGATAGCCCTTCCAGACCATCACAAAGATGAGAATGCCAATGGCAGACCACTGTTTTGCCAAGAAGGGTACGTTTTGCTCTATCAGTCCCCAACTCATCAAGATTTGGTTGAGCACGCCGGTTTGCCCATCAAAGATCCAGCGCCAGACCAACACCACGATATAGCTTGGCAAGATCCACGGCAGCATAAAGACGCCGCGCAATACATTGCGGCCTTTGAATGGTTGATTCAGCGACGTAGCAAGAATTAACCCGACGACGGTCTTTAGGAAAACCGCCATAATGGTAAAGGCGATGGTACGCATCACCATCTTACCGAATGCAGGCCAAGCTAAGATATATGCATAGTTATCCAGCCCAACCCATTGGCCTGGCCCTCTGCCGATCATCCGGTCGGTGAAACTGATGCGAATAGCCTCTAGAAATGGATAGCCCACCATGCCCAAGACCACGATAAGCGCGGGCGCGACAAGCAGCCAGCCCAGCCATGCTTCATCGGCACGCAGCGAGCCTTTTTTGCGTTGCATGGGACGCGACACAGCCTGTCCCATCACCGTTCCTTGACTCATGATTTCTCCTTCAACCCTCTCATGGATAAGAAGCGATTACGCTTGCCAGAAACCTGAATGCTCAAACCGCTTCATCTTTCAATCTCCCATAAAGGC